>NZ_WBKS01000348.1:0-245 GCF_008868145.1 Micromonospora sp. AMSO1212t | reverse complement strand
GAGCCGTCCATGTCGCTGCGATCCGCCACCACGATGACGTCGTGGCTGCTCGGCGACGGCTGCCGGGAACACGGTCCCTGGCCCGGAGGGCACGACTGACGCGCGCCGCGCGTCCCCGTCGTCGCCGTACCGCCGATCGTGAAGGGAGAGCCCGGTGGACGCCGTCCTCGTCGTCAACGCCGACCTCGGCCCGCTGCACCGGGTCACCGTCAAGCACGCGATACGGATGCTCTGCCGCCGGGTCG
>NZ_WBKS01000347.1:0-250 GCF_008868145.1 Micromonospora sp. AMSO1212t | reverse complement strand
GCCTCACCAACAAAGAGATCATCCGCTGCCTCAAGCGCTACATCATCCGCGAGGTCCACACCGCCCTCCTCGCCGACTACACCGCCCTCAACACCCCTTGACATCCATAGGAGCATCCGCTCACGCCGCCTGACAGTGAGGATGTAGGGGTGGGGTCACCCGGCCTGGTCTGACTCACCGCCTGACCGACGTTGCTGTCCTGGAGCGGATCCGTCGGCTTGGTCCGGGTGACCCCGTTCCTGCACGTCAC
>NZ_WBKS01000346.1:0-251 GCF_008868145.1 Micromonospora sp. AMSO1212t | reverse complement strand
GGCGCGCGGCGGGCCGGGTTCGGGCGGCGCCGCGGCGTGCAGGTCGAGGCTCATGGGGAGTCCTTCTCCTCGGCCGGCGTCACCCGCCACACGGGCGACGCCGGACTCTGCGGGCACCGCGGGTGGCTCAACCGGTCACTTACCGGCGGCCGCACCGTTCTTCAGGGCCGCCTGCCACTGCTCGTCGGCCGACTTGCCCTGCTCCACGGCGCGCAGCGTGTTCTCCACGGCGGTGCGGACCGCGTTGTTCT
>NZ_WBKS01000345.1:0-280 GCF_008868145.1 Micromonospora sp. AMSO1212t | reverse complement strand
CGACGACATCGCCTCGCGCTGGGGCCCGCGCGTGGTCGACCTGCTCAAGGTGATCGTCGACGCCACCGCCAAGGTCCCGGCCTGACCGTGGCCGTACGACAGGCGGACTCCGCCCCTCGCCCGGCCGGGACGTCCGAGACGTCCCGGCCGGGTGCCCGGCCGTCCGGGGCGCCCCGGCCCGGCACATGGCTGTCCCGGCCCGGGCGGCGTGGGGCGCGCGGCGCGGCCGGTGGCCCGATCCGGCCCGCCGGGCTGCGCAAGCGCTGGCTGCTCGCCGGTG
>NZ_WBKS01000344.1:0-323 GCF_008868145.1 Micromonospora sp. AMSO1212t | reverse complement strand
GATGGCGCCGCCGTCGCCCTCGGCGTTGTTGTCGACCAGCTTGACGTTGTCCAGGTAGGCGCTGCCCCCGCGCTCGACGAGCAGCGCGCCGCCGTCACCCTCGACGCGCTTGTCGTCGTCCTTGCCGTCCGGTCCGGCCGCCTTCGGCACCGACGGCCCGGGGTACTTGAACTCGTTGGCGTTGCCGCCTTTGACGGTGAGGTCCTTGAGGGTGAGGTCGCCGCCGTCGACGACGCGGAAGATGCGGAAGGTGTCTTCGGCGTCGCGCTTGATGGTGGAGTTGTTGCCCTTGATGGTGACGTCCTGCTTGATCTCGGGCAGGG
>NZ_WBKS01000343.1:0-423 GCF_008868145.1 Micromonospora sp. AMSO1212t | reverse complement strand
GGTGTCACATCAGTTCTTACAGGTGGCAATTTACCAAAAGCCATTCAAGCCAGCAGTACACTGCCCGGAGCGCTCCGACCTGTTCTTATCGATGGCAACCTTTTCGTCGATGGGGGCTTGCGCGCCAATTTGCCCACGAAGGCAGCACGCAGACTCGGAGCCGATATAGTGGTGGCAGTTGTTTGCGACAAACCAATCAAGCCTGAATCAAACAAAAACTTCAATTCAATAAAGGGCGTTGTTGCCAGGACAACAGACATCATGTTAGCCGACGCCGACTTCAAGGAAGCAAGAAAATCAGATGTCGTAATTTATCCAAACACAGATAAAATCCCAATGATGACAAAGTCGCGAGCAAAAATACTCGACGGCATCGCCGCAGGAGAGTCTGCAGCAGATGAGGCTCTGGCGAAAGCCGGCGAC
>NZ_WBKS01000342.1:0-423 GCF_008868145.1 Micromonospora sp. AMSO1212t | reverse complement strand
GGCCCGCGAGGCCATCGACAGCGTCTCGATGGTGCGGGTGCTGCACGGCAGCGAGGTCGGTCGGGCCCTCGCCGAGGCCCGCCAGCACACCGACTCGTGGGCGTTCAAGGGCGGCACCGGCACCTTCACCCGCGCGGTCACCCTGCCGCAGTGCCTGGAGCACGCCCGCCGGCGCAACGCCACCCTGAGCTTCGCCATCGAGATCATCGACCCGACCGACGAGGACGTCTGCGAGCGCTACGCGCGGTTCCGGCGCAGCCTCGACCCCGACGCGCCGGGGGAGCGCTGGACGGTCGACCGCACCCGCAAGGAGTCCTACGCGACCGTGCTGGCGGCCTGCTGGCACCTGCAACGCTCCGGGCTGCTCACCGTCGAGGTCCGGCTCTCCGCGCAGATGACCACCTTCCGCTATGACCTCTCCTC
>NZ_WBKS01000341.1:0-426 GCF_008868145.1 Micromonospora sp. AMSO1212t | reverse complement strand
GTCTCGGGGTCGAGGCCGGCGGCCCGCCCGCAGAGCCAGTCGGCCTTCAGCGCGTCGAAGCCCCAGCCGGCGAACTGGGCGATGTCCGCCCGGTAGTGGCCGTTGCTGCCGAGCCCACACTGCCCCGGCAGGTACGGGCCGGCGTCGGTGTAGATGCCGGCCTTCATCCCCTTGCTGTGGATGTACGCGGCCAGCGCGGCCATTCCGCCGGGAAAGCGGGCCGGGTCGGCGACGAGCTGACCGGCCGCATTGCGCGGGGTGGGCGCCGCCCAGTTGCCGTCGATCCAGACGTAGGTGTAGCCGGCGTCCCGCAGGCCACTGTGGACCATGTAGTCGGTGACCGACCGCACTTCGGCCTCGGTGGGGTCGCCACCGAGACCGAAGTAGGTGTTCCAGCCCTGGTAGGGCGTCGGGGCGAGCCCGCTG
>NZ_WBKS01000340.1:0-428 GCF_008868145.1 Micromonospora sp. AMSO1212t | reverse complement strand
TGCCGCTGACCGGGTCGGCGATGATCAACGAGCGCAAGCCGAACACCTCCTCCACCAGACGCTCGGTGAAGATATGCGCCGGCGCGCCCTCGGCGAGGATCGCGCCGTCCCGCATGGCGATCAGGTGCGAGGCATAGCGGCAGGCCTCGCTGAGGTCGTGCAGAACGGCGACGATGGTGCGCCCCTGGCGATTCAGCTCGGCGAGCAGTTCGAGCAATTCGATCTGGTGGACGATATCCAGGTAGGTGGTCGGCTCGTCGAGCAGCAGCAACGGGGTTTCCTGCGCCAGCACCATGGCGATCCACACGCGTTGCCGCTGGCCGCCGGAGAGCGCATCGAGCGGTCGCTCGGCCAGGCCGTCGACCCGCGTGGCGCGTAACGCCGCCGCTACCGCGCGCTCATCCGCCGGCGACCACTGGCGCAGGAAC
>NZ_WBKS01000339.1:0-428 GCF_008868145.1 Micromonospora sp. AMSO1212t | reverse complement strand
CCGTTCTGCTCTCTCAAATCACATCTTCGGGTATACTTCATCATATAGTCGATCATCTTGCCGAAAGCAGCACTCTGATAATACGGGCTTTCTGCATTGTTGACAAAGAACAGTGTCATACGTCCTCCTTTCAAGAACACTTTTTCCACTCCCAATCGGGCAGCCAGGCGCCTTAACGGTACTATACGCAACAATTCTTCAGTCTCAGGCGGAATAGGGCCGAAACGGTCTTCCAATCGTGAACGGAAAGCATCTACATCTCTATCGCGAGTCAGTCCGTCAAGTTCCCGATACAGTAACATACGTTCGCTGCTGCCCGTCACATAATTAGCCGGTAACAGCAATTCCAGATCGCTTTCCACCTGACATTCTTCAACAAACTCTTCACCACTAATGACACCTTCTCCTTTTAATTCGTCAGCATAAAG
>NZ_WBKS01000338.1:0-428 GCF_008868145.1 Micromonospora sp. AMSO1212t | reverse complement strand
GACATGCATGAATCTGTTTCAGAATTTCCCTTATGCTCCGGCGAAAACTTTCCAATGGATTGCGGATGAGGCGGAATATACACAAGTGTGTGGCTATCTCACCATAACCCGGTTGCTGATGAAAAAGGGAGATATGGCCCAGCGTACTGCCGGTGAGTTGCTCGATCAGGCGATTTGTGCCGTACAGTCAGGGAGTTATCATGTTCGCAATGCGGCAATGCTTGCCATCCGTAAGTATATGCAGCATAGTGAGGAACATGCTTTTCAAGTTTGCCGTCTGGTAGAAGGCATGGAGAACTCTGACAAAGAGGCGGAACAGATGCTGTATGCGATGGTGAAAGACGAGATAAACGATGGATTATAAATGACGGATGGTGAACAATAAACGGTTGGTATTGATTACGAATATACGCTTTATTGTTCACCAT
>NZ_WBKS01000337.1:0-428 GCF_008868145.1 Micromonospora sp. AMSO1212t | reverse complement strand
CCGCGGGTGAGGCCGGCGCTGGCGGTCAGTTCGTCCATCGAGGCGCCGGCGTAGCCGTTGTCGGCGAACGCTCGGCGCGCGGCGTCGATCAGCTTGGCGCGGGTTTCCTCGATCATCTCGGCGCGAGGCTTGCGGGCCATGCGAGGTCTCCGGGTGGCGAAGGGGCTTCAGGATAATTGACATACGCTGCGTATGTCTCCATGATTTTTGACATACGCAGCGTATGTGAATTTCGTCTTCTCCCGTCGTCGCCGGTTCCGCTGGAGCCGGCCAGCCGAGGCTTTCCATGAGCAACCCCTATCTCGAACTGTTCGCCGCGCCCGGCGCCAAGGGCTTTTCAGCCGCCGGCCTGCTGGCGCGGATGCCCCTGTCGATGACCGGCCTGGGCATCGTCACCATGCTTTCCCAGGTGCATGCCGACTACTGGC
>NZ_WBKS01000336.1:0-429 GCF_008868145.1 Micromonospora sp. AMSO1212t | reverse complement strand
CCGGATCGAGACCCAGGATCGTCACGTCCTCTTTCCCGGTGACGACCTGCTTCTGCCCCGCGCCATGTCCCTGCACCTCGGCGCTCGGCGACTCCACGCGCAGATATTCCGCCGGCAGCACGAAACGCTCGCCGCTGTCGTATTCGATCGTGAGCTGTGTCTTCTGGCGGTTGAGCCTGAGCTCCACCGGCCACGGTCGCGCCGCACCCGCCGTCGTCATGGCGCGCCGCGCTCCGCATCGTTCAGCGTGCGCGCCTCGCCTTCCAGCATGATCGGCACGCCGTTGCGGATCGGATAGGCGAGCCCGGCGCTCCTGCACACCAGCTCCTGCTTCTCCCGGTCATAGACCAGCGTGCCCTTGGTCACCGGGCACACCAGGATCTCCAGCAGCTTGGGATCGGGCTCCATCAGTTCACCGAACTCGGCCCT
>NZ_WBKS01000335.1:0-429 GCF_008868145.1 Micromonospora sp. AMSO1212t | reverse complement strand
AGTGAGGAATATTGGTCAATGGTCGGAAGACTGAACCAGCCATGCCGCGTGCAGGAAGGAGGTCCTATGGATTGTAAACTGCTTTTTTCGGGGAATAATAAGACTTTTGCGAAGGTTGATGCAGGTACCCGAAGAATAAGGATCGGCTAACTCCGTGCCAGCAGCCGCGGTAATACGGAGGATTCGAGCGTTATCCGGATTTATTGGGTTTAAAGGGTGCGTAGGCGGTTAGATAAGTTTGAGGTTAAATGCTTCTGCTCAACAGGAGTTTGCCTTGAAACATGTCTGACTAGGATGTAAACGGCGCAGGCGGAATGAATCATGTAGCGGTGACATGCATAGATATGATTCAGAACACCGATCGCGAAGGCAGCTTGCGAGGATACGATTGACGCTGAAGCACGAAAGCGTGGGTATCGAACAGGATTA
>NZ_WBKS01000334.1:0-429 GCF_008868145.1 Micromonospora sp. AMSO1212t | reverse complement strand
CTACTTCGATCTCCGCATACTCGACTGCCATTAAGTTGGATTTTGCCAAGGGGGCGCAGGGAGAAACGACCCTTGATGTTCAGGTTGGAGGATTGCGTAGGGAAATAAAGCTGAACGCTGCCGGTATGGGTGTTTCCGGTAATTATGCTTCAGGTTCTCAAGGACTCTTGTTGGGAGATTTCAACCAGATCCGTATTCTTGAAAGTACGTCTAAGTCTGGACTGGCAATATCTCCCGCATCTCCGGACCGGGATAGCGAGGTCATCTCTTCCGTTACTTCTCCTTCTGTCCCTGTTTACTTCTTTGTCGAGGAGGCTGCGGGCCCACAAAGTGCTAAATTGTCGGGCCTTGCGGGAGAATCCGTCGTTGTTATAGAGAATCGGGTGTATAACGATCTCCCTGCCGCATCTAATATTTATTGGGACGCGG
>NZ_WBKS01000333.1:0-430 GCF_008868145.1 Micromonospora sp. AMSO1212t | reverse complement strand
TAATCCTGTTTGATCCCCGCACTTTCGTGCATCAGCGTCAATCGCGGCTTCGTGAGATGCCTTCGCAATCGGTGTTCTGTGTAATATCTATGCATTTCACCGCTACACTACACATTCCTCCCACGGCAACCGTATTCCAGCAATGCAGTATCAACGGCAGTTTACCGGTTAAGCCGGCACATTTCACCACTGACTTACATCACAGCCTACGCACCCTTTAAACCCAATAAATCCGGATAACGCTCGCATCCTCCGTATTACCGCGGCTGCTGGCACGGAGTTAGCCGATGCTTATTCGTATGGTAATCTCATCGGTCTACACGTAGACCTTATTGCTCCCATACAAAAGAAGTTTAAAATCCATAGGACCGTATTCCTTCACGCGGCATGGCTGGATCAGATTTCCATCCATTGTCCAATATTCCTCACT
>NZ_WBKS01000332.1:0-430 GCF_008868145.1 Micromonospora sp. AMSO1212t | reverse complement strand
GGTGTAGAAGTGGCCGGTACCGGCGCTGGACACCAGACGAATCAATTCACGCATGATTCAGCTCCTTAGAATTTTTCGCCGCGGGCACGCAGGTCAGCCAGGACGGCCTCGATGCCACGCTTGTCGATGATACGCATGCCCTTGGCGGAAACGCGCAGACGTACGAAGCGCTTCTCGGACTCGACCCAGAAACGGTGGTGCTGCAGGTTCGGCAGGAAACGGCGGCGGGTTTTGTTGTGTGCGTGGGAAATGTTATTCCCGGTGACCGGACCCTTACCGGTTACTTGACAGACTCTAGACATGCCTCAGCCCTCTATAACCTCATGCCCAACCCGGCATGGGTTGGCTGCTTTAACTCAAGTTCGATACTCAGTTTCACCGGGGTCTTACCCGCTGCATGCCGACGAAGGAGAGCGTGGCCCCAGAAAAG
>NZ_WBKS01000331.1:0-430 GCF_008868145.1 Micromonospora sp. AMSO1212t | reverse complement strand
AGCGCATTGATTGAGAATATCAATGCGCTTTTATTTTAATGATCTTTTTTCAGCTCTGCCGCACATTCAGCACAACAGCCTTTCAAGACATAATTTATACTTCGTACAGCAAATCCCTCGGGTAAATCGACCACAGGAACGTGGATATTCTCAAGGCAAAAAGTCTTATGACAATATTCACAATAAAAATGTGTATGTAGATCCTTTACCGCACAAGTACATTCACTATCACAAACCGCATATTTCAAAGACCCTGTACCATCATCTACACTATGTGCCAAATGATGAGAGACAAACAAAGTAATCGTACGAAATATGGTCGACTTATCAACTGTATCCAGCTTATTTTCCAAATCAAGAAGTGAAACAGCCTGCTCCGTCTCCATCATGGCCTTTAAAACCAACATCCGTATGGCTGTAGGTTTTATGC
>NZ_WBKS01000330.1:0-431 GCF_008868145.1 Micromonospora sp. AMSO1212t | reverse complement strand
GGGCCGTCGGTGGCGACGGGCGGCCACCGGTATCCGCCCGGATCGGCCGGGTGCAGCACCAGCACGCCCCAGTCGGTGCCGCCGAAGCGCCGGCGGTGCCAGCTTTCGGGTACGAGGTCGGCCACGGCCTTGTCGAACCGGGCCACGGCGGCATCGAGGCGCGGTTGTGGCAACGCCCCGGTCGCGGCCCAGGCCACCATCAGCTGCATCGAGTAACCCCCCGGCTTATGTCACGGGGACGTTAACAGCGGATGTCCGGGCGGTGTCCCCGCGCGGACAAACGACGCAACTCGGGCGAGGTGGCTCGACGGCGGGACTGCGCAGTTTCGGATAAGCAGCAGGTCGGGGCGCTGCTCTAGCGTCGTCGGCATGACGATGACTTCGACTTCCCGCTCCCAGATCTACGTGCTCGACCAGGACGAGGCGCTCGA
>NZ_WBKS01000329.1:0-433 GCF_008868145.1 Micromonospora sp. AMSO1212t | reverse complement strand
CGTGCCGGTCAAGATGATGATCGTGGACGGTGAGATCGCCATGCTGCCGCTGCACCACGACGCCGACGGCTCGCCCGCGTCCATCCTGGTGCACCGCAGCGGGCTGCTGGCCGTGCTGGTCGCGTCGTTCGAGGCCGCGTGGGAGCGGGCGTACCCGCTGCGGCCCGCCCCGGCGCCGGACGAGGTGACCGAGTTGACCAGCGGCGAGCTGGCGGACGAGCACATGCGGGTGCTGGCGCTGCTGCTCTCCGGGCAGACCGACCAGGCCATCGACACGCAGCTGGACATCTCGCTGCGCACGGTGCACCGCCGGATCCGCCAGCTGATGGACGCGGCCGGTGTGGACAGCCGGGTCCAGCTCGGCTGGGCCGCCGCCCGAAACGGCTGGGCCTGACCGCCGGAGCAGGTGGTCCGCAACGTGAAAAAGCCCGGG
>NZ_WBKS01000328.1:0-435 GCF_008868145.1 Micromonospora sp. AMSO1212t | reverse complement strand
TAATCCTGTTTGCTCCCCACGCTTTCGAGCCTCAGTGTCAGTTACAGGCCAGAGAGCCGCTTTCGCCACCGGTGTTCCTCCATATATCTACGCATTTCACCGCTACACATGGAATTCCACTCTCCTCTCCTGCACTCAAGTCTACCAGTTTCCAATGCATACAATGGTTGAGCCACTGCCTTTTACACCAGACTTAATAAACCACCTGCGCTCGCTTTACGCCCAATAAATCCGGACAACGCTCGGGACCTACGTATTACCGCGGCTGCTGGCACGTAGTTAGCCGTCCCTTTCTGGGTAGTTACCGTCACTTGATGAGCTTTCCACTCTCACCAACGTTCTTCTCTACCAACAGAGTTTTACGATCCGAAAACCTTCTTCACTCACGCGGCGTTGCTCGGTCAGACTTTCGTCCATTGCCGAAGATTCCCTACT
>NZ_WBKS01000327.1:0-435 GCF_008868145.1 Micromonospora sp. AMSO1212t | reverse complement strand
TAATCCTGTTCGCTCCCCACGCTTTCGAGCCTCAGCGTCAGTTACAGACCAGAGAGCCGCTTTCGCCACCGGTGTTCCTCCATATATCTACGCATTTCACCGCTACACATGGAATTCCACTCTCCCCTTCTGCACTCAAGTTTGACAGTTTCCAAAGCGAACTATGGTTGAGCCACAGCCTTTAACTTCAGACTTATCAAACCGCCTGCGCTCGCTTTACGCCCAATAAATCCGGACAACGCTCGGGACCTACGTATTACCGCGGCTGCTGGCACGTAGTTAGCCGTCCCTTTCTGGTAAGCTACCGTCACAGTGTGAACTTTCCACTCTCACACCCGTTCTTGACTTACAACAGAGCTTTACGATCCGAAAACCTTCTTCACTCACGCGGCGTTGCTCGGTCAGGGTTGCCCCCATTGCCGAAGATTCCCTACT
>NZ_WBKS01000326.1:0-435 GCF_008868145.1 Micromonospora sp. AMSO1212t | reverse complement strand
AGTAGGGAATCTTCCACAATGGACGCAAGTCTGATGGAGCAACGCCGCGTGAGTGAAGAAGGCTTTCGGGTCGTAAAACTCTGTTGTTGGAGAAGAATGGTCGGCAGAGTAACTGTTGTCGGCGTGACGGTATCCAACCAGAAAGCCACGGCTAACTACGTGCCAGCAGCCGCGGTAATACGTAGGTGGCAAGCGTTATCCGGATTTATTGGGCGTAAAGCGAGCGCAGGCGGTTTTTTAAGTCTGATGTGAAAGCCCTCGGCTTAACCGAGGAAGCGCATCGGAAACTGGGAAACTTGAGTGCAGAAGAGGACAGTGGAACTCCATGTGTAGCGGTGAAATGCGTAGATATATGGAAGAACACCAGTGGCGAAGGCGGCTGTCTGGTCTGTAACTGACGCTGAGGCTCGAAAGCATGGGTAGCGAACAGGATTA
>NZ_WBKS01000325.1:0-435 GCF_008868145.1 Micromonospora sp. AMSO1212t | reverse complement strand
TAATCCTGTTCGCTACCCATGCTTTCGAGCCTCAGCGTCAGTTGCAGACCAGAGAGCCGCCTTCGCCACTGGTGTTCTTCCATATATCTACGCATTCCACCGCTACACATGGAGTTCCACTCTCCTCTTCTGCACTCAAGAAAAACAGTTTCCGATGCAGTTCCTCGGTTAAGCCGAGGGCTTTCACATCAGACTTATTCTTCCGCCTGCGCTCGCTTTACGCCCAATAAATCCGGACAACGCTTGCCACCTACGTATTACCGCGGCTGCTGGCACGTAGTTAGCCGTGACTTTCTGGTTGATTACCGTCAAATAAAGGCCAGTTACTACCTCTATCCTTCTTCACCAACAACAGAGCTTTACGATCCGAAAACCTTCTTCACTCACGCGGCGTTGCTCCATCAGACTTGCGTCCATTGTGGAAGATTCCCTACT
>NZ_WBKS01000324.1:0-435 GCF_008868145.1 Micromonospora sp. AMSO1212t | reverse complement strand
TGAGGAGTTTCACGGAAATGCACCACTATCTCAGTCACTTTTGTCGGCATCTGTTTTCCGGTCCTGATATAAAAAGGTACTCCACTCCACCGCCAGTTACTGATACCCAGTTTCATTGCAATATAAGTCTCGGTACGTGAGTCGGGTGAAATATTCTTCTCTTCCCGATACCCCCTTTTATTTCCCCCTGCCGTATATTGCCCCCGGACAATATGTTCACTCAAATCCGTTTCGGTCAAAGGAGTCAGAGACTCTTATACCTTCACCACTTCGTTCCGGAAATTATCCTCATTAAACACAGCGGGAGGTTCCATAGCAGTCAATGCCACGAGCTGGATCAGATGATTCGGTACCATCTCCCTCAGTGCACCCGTAGTATCATAAAAACCGCCGCGTTGCTCGATTCCGAGATTCTCCACGGCGGTCACTTCCACA
>NZ_WBKS01000323.1:0-436 GCF_008868145.1 Micromonospora sp. AMSO1212t | reverse complement strand
AGTGGGGAATATTGGACAATGGGGGGAACCCTGATCCAGCCATGCCGCGTGTGTGAAGAAGGCCTTATGGTTGTAAAGCACTTTAAGCGAGGAGGAGGCTACTTTAGTTAATACCTAGAGATAGTGGACGTTACTCGCAGAATAAGCACCGGCTAACTCTGTGCCAGCAGCCGCGGTAATACAGAGGGTGCGAGCGTTAATCGGATTTACTGGGCGTAAAGCGTGCGTAGGCGGCTTATTAAGTCGGATGTGAAATCCCCGAGCTTAACTTGGGAATTGCATTCGATACTGGTGAGCTAGAGTATGGGAGAGGATGGTAGAATTCCAGGTGTAGCGGTGAAATGCGTAGAGATCTGGAGGAATACCGATGGCGAAGGCAGCCATCTGGCCTAATACTGACGCTGAGGTACGAAAGCATGGGGAGCAAACAGGATTA
>NZ_WBKS01000322.1:0-438 GCF_008868145.1 Micromonospora sp. AMSO1212t | reverse complement strand
GCGCCGGGCAGCCGATCCGCACCACGTCGTCGACGTTGTGGGTGAAGCCCTCACCGGGGCGGTCCCGGTCCTCGATGGGCGCGAACATGGTGCCGAGCATCAGCACGGCACCGTCGGGATACTGGTGGTGCGGGCCGACCAGCTGCCGCACCAGGGCCGCCGGGTCGCGCGACATCCGCGTCATCTCCGAGACCGCCTCCAGGTGGAAGCCGTCCGCGCCGCGGATCGTCAGACCGACCTCGGCTTCGCGCACCCGGTCCAGGCCGAACCGGTCGTCGAACAACCGGATCAGGGGACCGAGGGCGCATGAGGCGTTGTTGTCCTTGGCCAGGGGCAGCAGGAGCGCCGAACGGCCCTCGACGTCGCGCAGGTTCACGTCGTTGCCCAGGGTGGCACCGATGATCCGGCCGCTGGACTGGACGATGAGCGCGACCTCGG
>NZ_WBKS01000321.1:0-439 GCF_008868145.1 Micromonospora sp. AMSO1212t | reverse complement strand
CACTCAAGAATACTCTCAAAACGGTAAATCTGTCCATCCCGGATGGCCATTTAATGGTACATCTGCCTTTTTCCGCCGGGTCTTGCGAGGTGGTAGTTGGGGTGGTACTGCAAAAGGCTGCCGAGTGTCATATATTGACTATGACGTGCCAAACTATCGTGATGAATATGGAGGTTTTAGGCTTGTTTTAGTACCGGACTCAGTACAGACTGCCAATTAAAAAGAGGAATCCCTCAGAATTTAGGTATGATCCAATAAAAGAGATAATGCAAGGAAAGCAAAAAACCTCCATAATTTGATTATGGAGGTTCTTGTGATCGCGACAGGATTCAAACCTGTAACCGGCTGATCCGTAGTCAGCTACGCTATTCAGTTGAGCTACGCGACCGTTTATCGTTATTTTCTTAGAGTGACCGCGACAGGATTCAAACCTGTAACC
>NZ_WBKS01000320.1:0-440 GCF_008868145.1 Micromonospora sp. AMSO1212t | reverse complement strand
CTCCGCCCGGCCAGGTTGAGAAACTCGGAACGCAATGTGGCGTCACGCTCCAGCCCGCCCAGCCAGGTCGAGGTCACCGTTGAGGCCCCCCGGGCCTTCGCGCCCCGCAGGGTCATGCACAGGTTCTCGGCTTCGACAATCACACCGATGCCACCGTGGTCCGGGACGACCCGTTGCAGGCCGTCGGCGATCTGCTGAGTGACGTTCTCCTGGACCTGCAACCCGCGAGTGGCGCGTTCGACCAGCCGCGCCAACTTCGACAGCCCCAACAGCCGCGCGCCCGGAAGATATCCGACAGTCGCCGACCCGACGAATGGCAGCAGGTGATGGGCGCAGATCGCAGCGAACGCCACATCCTGCACGATGACGAACCCCTGATGCTTCGCATCGTTGACGAAGTCTGTCGCCTCGAACGGCGCCGGCGTCAGGACCTCGCCATA
>NZ_WBKS01000319.1:0-442 GCF_008868145.1 Micromonospora sp. AMSO1212t | reverse complement strand
TTTCTGGCTCATATAACCGATGCGATCGCGGACGGCAGCATCTGTATAGGCTTTTGTCTGCCCATTCAGCATGAGCGTCCCAGAGCTCGGCTGCACAAGCCCACACAGCATCTTTATCATGGTAGTTTTGCCGGCACCGTTGGCTCCCAGCAAGCCGTATATCTCGCCATACTTAACTTGCAAGCTAACATTGCTTACAGCTCGGAAAGCACCAAACTCTTTGCTTACACTCTCCGCCTGAATAGCAGCCTCACCATCAAGCTTTCTACTCATCGTTTTTACTACATGGTGCTTAGTCGGCACACTGTTGTCTTTGGAGGTGAGCGCATTGACGAAGACGTTTTCCAAGCTTGGGTCGTCATTTTCAATGCGTAAATCAGGAACATGGTGCTGTTCTGCAATTTTCCTGATGATAGGTTTTGCAGACTCTTCCTCAGTAACG
>NZ_WBKS01000318.1:0-443 GCF_008868145.1 Micromonospora sp. AMSO1212t | reverse complement strand
GAGGCAGCAGTGGGGAATATTGCACAATGGGCGCAAGCCTGATGCAGCCATGCCGCGTGTATGAAGAAGGCCTTCGGGTTGTAAAGTACTTTCAGCGGGGAGGAAGGCGATAAGGTTAATAACCTTGTCGATTGACGTTACCCGCAGAAGAAGCACCGGCTAACTCCGTGCCAGCAGCCGCGGTAATACGGAGGGTGCAAGCGTTAATCGGAATTACTGGGCGTAAAGCGCACGCAGGCGGTCTGTCAAGTCGGATGTGAAATCCCCGGGCTCAACCTGGGAACTGCATCTGATACTGGCAGGCTTGAGTCTTGTAGAGGGGGGTAGAATTCCAGGTGTAGCGGTGAAATGCGTAGAGATCTGGAGGAATACCGGTGGCGAAGGCGGCCCCCTGGACAAAGACTGACGCTCAGGTGCGAAAGCGTGGGGAGCAAACAGGATTA
>NZ_WBKS01000317.1:0-444 GCF_008868145.1 Micromonospora sp. AMSO1212t | reverse complement strand
AATGACGCAATAATTGCGTTCTTGCGAATGATTGAATACTTTCTGTTCTCATCGTCTTGCCATCTTCGCCTAACACAGATACTATCTCATGGGCAATACGGATATCCTTTCCATTGATAATATATTTTTCATGAGGCTCGGAAACTACGGTTGATGGACCATCTATTATTTTATATGGTTTGGGCTTTTTACCACCTCCCTTAGGAGGTTCAGGATCACCATCGAATGTAGGGTCTTTGAATTTTGCAGTAGCATTGCGGAAATCAAGGATTTCCAAATGCCACTTTCCCTTATCTTTTCTGAGTCGTGTACCACGCCCTATAATTTGCTTAAATTCAGTCATAGACCCAATTTCTTTGTCTATGACGATTAAGCCACAGGTTTTACAGTCCACACCAGTAGAAAGAAGTTCGGAGGTGGTTACAATCACTGGATAAGGCTCAT
>NZ_WBKS01000316.1:0-446 GCF_008868145.1 Micromonospora sp. AMSO1212t | reverse complement strand
AAGTTGTTCACGGCGCGCAGGGTCTGGATGCCGTAGTAGGCGTCAGCGGGCACTTCGAGGGTGCCGAGCAGGTCTTTCTCGATACGGGAAGATGCAACGGGGGACATGACGGGATTTGTCTCAGAGGGACACGGCCAGCGCCGCGATGCCCACTAGACTAAGGATGTGACGATTTCGTGGCCAATGCTGTTAAACGCTGCCTCATGCACAAACGGCATAATGTTGGATGTGACGCTGGTATGATGGCGGACGTGTCGTCGCAGTACCGGAGCCTTTCCCGTCGTGAACCTCGAACTGACGTGGCTGGAGGATTTCATCGCCCTGGCCGGCACCCGCAGCTTTTCCCAGGCGGCGGAGAAGCGCTTCGTCACCCAGCCGGCCTTCAGCCGGCGCATCCGCAGCCTGGAGGACGCCCTCGGCCTGACCCTGGTGAATCGCCAGCGCAC
>NZ_WBKS01000315.1:0-446 GCF_008868145.1 Micromonospora sp. AMSO1212t | reverse complement strand
GCGTTCCTGGGTGCGGGGGCTCGACGTCAGCTGGACATCGAGGCGGTCCGGGAGGGCTTCGCCTCGACCAGCTCCCGGGTCGGCTGGAGCGGGTCCGTAACGCCCCGACCATCCTGTTGGACGGCGCGCACAACCCGCACGGCATGAAGGCCACCGTCACCGCGCTCCAGGAGGAGTTCGCGTTCAGCAAGCTGGTGGCCGTGATCGGCGTACTGGCCGACAAGGACGCCGAAGCGCTGCTGGAGTTGCTGGAGCCGGTCGTCGACCAGGTGGTGGTCACCCGCAACAGCTCGCCACGGGCGATGCCGACGGAGGAACTCGGCGCGCTGGCCGCCGAGATCTTCGGCGAGGAGCGGGTGGCCTCGGCCGAGGAGATGCCGGACGCCATCGAGTTGGCGGTGGCGATGGCCGAGGAGGACGTCCCCGGTGAGCTGAGCGGCGTCGGG
>NZ_WBKS01000314.1:0-447 GCF_008868145.1 Micromonospora sp. AMSO1212t | reverse complement strand
TGGGAGTCGATGGAAACGCCGATCACCTCGACGTTGCGCGCCTGGAATTCCGGGATGCGGTGGTCCAGGGCGATCAGCTCGGACGGGCAGACGAAGGTGAAGTCCAGCGGATAGAAGAACACCAGGCCGTACTTGCCCTTGATGGCCTCGGACAGGGTGAAGCTCTCGACGATCTCGCCATTGCCCAGTACCGCGGCAACGTTGAAGTCAGGCGCTTTCTTACCTACGAGTACGCTCATTCCATGTCTCCTTTAAGCGGAAGGTTGAAGGAAGGCACCGCAGCCTGCCGGCTCCTCGTGAAGCCTCGATGGCAGGGGCGCCGTTCCCCGGGAAACGGCCATCATACACCCCGCCCCAGCCGGCGCTAAGTCTTTGTCCGACAAAGCCATTTGTCGGGGGGCGAAAAAAACCCGACTAAAACGCTCCAGGGAACTTTGACAATCATTC
>NZ_WBKS01000313.1:0-448 GCF_008868145.1 Micromonospora sp. AMSO1212t | reverse complement strand
GTTGGATTTACCTTGTTGGAGATTACGATTGCAGAATTACAGAAGCTAGGCGAAAGCGAAGACCATATAGAATTTAAGGAGGCAAAGCATAATTACACGTTTGCCGGAGGAAAACATGTTGATCTAAAAGACAGGCGACGGTGTGTATTGGGGTGTATTGTCGCCTTGGCGAATGAAAAGGGTGGACGATTGGTATTAGGAATGGTATATGCTCCATGCGGTTGTCGGTTCGGATTTTTCAGCCAAGATATGCGAGGGGCTTACTATAGAGGATTTGGATAAGGAGGCCATAGCGGAAATGAAAACCCAATATGCGCGAAAGCAGGAAAATCCGTTGTTTCAAAACTATCCCGACGAACAAGTGCTGTCTGATTTGGATTTGTTGAAGGACGGGAAATTGAATTATGCGGCACTTATTCTGCTTGGGAAATCCGAAGCCATACGGAAA
>NZ_WBKS01000312.1:0-449 GCF_008868145.1 Micromonospora sp. AMSO1212t | reverse complement strand
AGCTGCTCGCCTGGTGCCATCGCAACGGCGTCATCGACAGCGCCACCCGGCTGTCCCTGCATCCCGGCCAGAGCGACCTCGGCGATGCCGAACTGGACAATCCCCTGGGCAGCCTGCGGCAGTTCCTGCCGGTCCCCCTGGCGACCGTGGACGACGCCGACCTGCTGCAACCGCGTCGGCTCAAGAGCGTCCTGCTGCTGGTCAACGTCGGTGTCGACCCGCTGCGCCACCACAGCCAGATGAACCTGCACATGGCTACCGGGCGTACCGACGTGCTCGGTTATGCCGGGGTGCGCGACAACCTGGTGCTGACCCTCGACCAGCTCAGCCTCAACAGCTGGAACGAACTGACGGTGCGCCATTACGCAGGCCCTCAGGCGCTGCCCGAGTGCCTTGCCGAGTTCCTCGACGCCGTCCGCGAAAAGCCCGGAAGCCTGCCGCAGCCGCCC
>NZ_WBKS01000311.1:0-450 GCF_008868145.1 Micromonospora sp. AMSO1212t | reverse complement strand
AGGAACTGAGGTAGGGGTGGCTATCAGCGCACTGTATTATCTCGGCAAAGAAGGCTCCACTCCGGAATGCATAGCAGCGATCAAGAAAGGACTCAGACCTGAAGACTTTGTCAAGTTGCTGGCCTGCAAACTACCAAAATGGATGAGCACGGTGTTGAAGGTTGAAAGTGTGAAATAGCGGAATCGCTACCTTACGATGAGCTGCCCGCGCATGGGGGCATTGTCGTCAACGATCCCGCGGCGATCTCCCTACCTACCAGTCCCCTTGGAGGGTCAAGTAGCACGAGCCCGGTGCAAGGCGAACGCCTGGGCACCGGGCTATCGCCATCACACGTAATGCTTGTTCCCTTTGCGCTCAAGCGGACGGCCTTTAAATACATGCGGGCCGTCCATCGTCAACTCGACCCTGTCCCCTTTGCGGGTTAGCCAAGGCGTGGCTTCCGATCCAGT
>NZ_WBKS01000310.1:0-451 GCF_008868145.1 Micromonospora sp. AMSO1212t | reverse complement strand
AACTCATCTCGTAATGATTGTCCTTGATAACCGAGCGGGTAATACCGGCCGGAACCACTGCCGTCCCCGACGGTAACCATCCGCTGGTATGGGAGAATACGATCAATCCCGGATCAACGGAAGGATACCGGGCCATAGCCTCATTGACAACCCGTGCGAACACGGAGGCACCGGCTGAATTCTCCTGTTTATACTTAGCCAATATTTTTGTTACCTTTTCTCCCTGTTCATCCAAACAAACCTCTAGCAAGCGGGTACTATCCGCTCCTTTTTTATCCTGATAAATCAATAGATGCCCCGGAAACCTGTCCCACGCCTCTGTTAACGCTGACAATTTTTCGTCGGTCTCGTCGGCTAAATCATTATCCCCTCCCATATAGACCAAAAGGGTACGATCAGACAGACGTTGCTCCAACAGGCCGTCCGCTTTCTCACCGACTACACAACCGGC
>NZ_WBKS01000309.1:0-453 GCF_008868145.1 Micromonospora sp. AMSO1212t | reverse complement strand
GTCCTTCATCGGCTCCTGGTGCCAAGGCATTCACCGTTCGCCCTTGACAACTTGACCACAAAGATGCTCGCGTCCACTGTGCAATTCTCAACAAACGACCAACCCACAACCCGATCCGCCCCACACCAAACCCAACCCAACAGTCGGCGGTATGTGAGGCCAGGCCATGCCTGGCAGACTTCTGAGCCCCACCAGGGGCTCAGACCAGTCTCCGAAAGAAACAACCAACGGTTGTTCTTTCAGGACCCAACAGGGTGCTCTACATTCCCCCCCAGCCGCACCAACAGCATCCGTTCCCACCACCCGAAGATGGCTGTACTAAGCGCCGCCGGCCGTTGCCGAGGCAAAACTTGCCAGTGTCTCCGCCATTCGAGCACCCCACCACCACATTCGGGCAGCGCGGGCTCCTTACCGACTTTCGTCGGAAGGTGCTCCTTAGAAAGGAGGTGATCC
>NZ_WBKS01000308.1:0-455 GCF_008868145.1 Micromonospora sp. AMSO1212t | reverse complement strand
AGCGCGTCGAAGCGCTGGACGGCAAGCAGCGCGAAATGCTGCGCCAGAATGACGTCGTCCGGAACCTGATTTACGACGTCAAACTCGTTGTGACGGAGAAGCAGGAGCACAAGGACAGCTTCCCCGCGCTGCTCGCCACCACCAATGGCGATGTGCTCGATCAATACGACATGCGCCATCTACCGACAGAGCGCGTCGCGGGCATGGATTGCGAAGTCTTCCAGCTCGATCCGAAGGACGGCTACCGCTATGCCTACCGTATCTGGGCGGAGCGTAACAGCGGTTTGCTTATGCGTGCCCAGACCATCGGTGAAGACGGCAAGGTGCTTGAACAGGTTGCCTTCTCGCAAGTCGAACTGGGTGTGCCGTCGGAAAAGCAGAAGATCGTTTCTGCGTTCAAGAACCTGAACGGCTGGAGTCAGTACGAGATCGTGACGCAGCCGACCAATCTGGCC
>NZ_WBKS01000307.1:0-457 GCF_008868145.1 Micromonospora sp. AMSO1212t | reverse complement strand
CCGTTCTCTTGCCTTCGATAACTGCCGTCAGATGACGATCAGCGCCTTCCTCCCCGACACGGTCGAAGATCAACTTGAGGCAGTAGGCCGCCTGCAACCCCACACGATCAGCACTTTCTGCCATGCGCTCTAGAATGGCTCTCGGCAGTGCGTTCAGCGAAAGAACCTTGCTGACGTATGCCTTGTCTTTGGTGACCTTCTCAGCCAGCGAATTTTGATCCGCGACCACCTGTTGCTCGATCAATTGCTGCCACGCAATCGCGTCATCGAAGATTGACTGCCGCTCGTGGTCGTTGTTCGCTCGGTAAGCCGTGGTGTAGAGGTCGATGGGCAGTACGTCATGACGTTCTTCGGCATCGATGTGCGTCTCGCCCAGCGATCTCTTCGCACGCAGCCGACGCTCGCCGTCGATGATCACATACTTGCCAGGGAACTGAGGTAGGCGCGTGAACTTGAT
>NZ_WBKS01000306.1:0-461 GCF_008868145.1 Micromonospora sp. AMSO1212t | reverse complement strand
GCAGCCGAGAAGCTGAACATGCGGGGAGAGGATATCACTATCGAGAACATTGGCAGGACGGTGACCGATGGCTTTGAGAGGATGGCCAACGGTGTAAACAACTACGTAAACTCTGGTAAACCCCGTAGCTTTCTGCAGAAAGTAGGAGACGCATTGGTGTCCATTGCCGGATTCTTCCTGAAAGCTTGCCTGGTGGTTCTTGCCATTATTTGCAGCCCTGTTCTTTTTGTTCTTGCCATCGTTTTCGTTGCTCTGGTGATTGCTGCCATTGCAGTAGCCATCGGAGGTGGAGCCGCTCTTTATCAGATGTTGCCTTCGGTCGACTGGTCACCATTGATCTCTACTTCTCCGATGATGACTATCGCTGGGAGCATTGCAGGAGTTGTCTTGGCAGGTATTCCTTTAGCCGCCATCATTTTCGTGATTCTCCGGCAAATCTTCAATTGGTCTCCTATGTCATC
>NZ_WBKS01000305.1:0-462 GCF_008868145.1 Micromonospora sp. AMSO1212t | reverse complement strand
TCACCGGCGACAACGTGACCATGTACGGCCTCTTCGTCGAGCACTACCAGAAGTACCAGACCATCTGGAACGGCAACGGCGGCCGGACGTACTTCTACCAGAACGAACTGCCGTACGACCCGCCCAACCAGGCCGCCTGGATGAACGGGTCGACCCGGGGCTACGCCGCGTACAAGGTGGCCGATTCGGTGACCAGCCACCAGGCGTTCGGGCTGGGTAGCTACAGCTACTTCAACGTCAATCCCGCGGTCGTGGAGGAGCGGGCCTTCGAGGTGCCCAACAACCCGAACGTGCGCTTCACGAACATGGTGACCGTCTCGCTCGGAGGCGTCGGCACCATCAACCGGGTAATCAACAACGCCGGTGGCACCGCGAACGCGGCCAACCAGCAGGTGTACCTGACCACCTACCCCTGACCGGGGCGCCCGCGCCGGCCCGATCCTCCGGGACCGGGTCGGCCGG
>NZ_WBKS01000304.1:0-462 GCF_008868145.1 Micromonospora sp. AMSO1212t | reverse complement strand
TGACCGATGTCTTTGCCCTGGATCTTTATCGCAAAATCAACGGGAACAGTCTTCCTGCGGTGTAACGACTTTCGGTGTGAAAACCTTATTCACCCCGGAAGTTATCTGGCAATCTTCCGGATCGTTTTTCACGAACGATTCGATATGACGCATCCGTTTCTCTTCAAGGATTTCGTCAACGGCAATCAGGATACCGGTCTCTTCTACATCTCCAAAACCGTAATTGATAGCCGTACCAAACATACGCATGGTCGGACTGAGACTCATATAAGCATTCACTAACGGTGGAATATTAAAACCGAGTTTACGGATCTCACCGTTAAGTATCCGGTAGTCATCCTTAAATGAATCTTTGCAGAAAATCCTTGCCAGTTCAGCCTCATCCGTCTCCATTTCCAGCGGTTTCATCGGAGTGATAAGTCCGTCTTTATCTCCAAAATGCTTCTTCAGGAAGTAAAGGAT
>NZ_WBKS01000303.1:0-465 GCF_008868145.1 Micromonospora sp. AMSO1212t | reverse complement strand
GGCCCGGCTCGCCCCGGCCGGCAGTGCTCCGCTCCGACGGCGGCACGGCCTGGTCACGCCCGTCGACGCCGGGACCGCGCCGACCACGGGCCGGATCGTCCGGTGACGGCTCCACGAAGGGGCCGCGACGACCATCGGGCAGGGGTTCGCGGCGTCCGCCGGGGGAGTGGTCCTGGCGAGCGTCGGGTGGCGTGCCCCATCGTTCACCGGAAGCCGCCGGACGACCGTCGGCCGGGGCGTGCCTGCGTGGAGCGGGGTGCGGGGTCTCGTTCGGCTCCGGCATCCAGCCCGGTTGGACGGCCTGGCGCGGTGGGCCGTCGGGGCGTACCCAGCGTTGGTCGAGCCGCTCCGGAGGCGGACCGGGGCGGTGGGGCCGACGGCCGTCCGCGCCGGGGCCGTCGGGATGCCCGCGCCGCTCGTCCGGCCCCGCGGGGCGCTGTCCGCCGGAACTGGCGGAACCGATCG
>NZ_WBKS01000302.1:0-467 GCF_008868145.1 Micromonospora sp. AMSO1212t | reverse complement strand
GAACCTCAACGAAACCGAGTACGTCTACCAGGAAATCTTCGTCGACGAGGTCTACAGCCGCGACGGCATCGTCCTGCCGCCGGACGCGGTGGTCCTCGACGTCGGTGCCAACATCGGCCTGTTCTCGTTGTACATCGCCAGCCGCGCGCCGCGCGCGCGAGTGGTCGCCTTCGAGCCGCTGGCACCGATCCGCCGGCGCCTGGAGGCCAACCTCGGACGCTACGCACCGCAGGTCGAGGTATTCGGCATCGGCCTGTCCGACGCCGGGCGCGGGGAAACCTTCACCTACTATCCGGGCTACTCGACCTTCTCCGGGATCGCCGAGTACGCCGACGCCAGCGGCGAACGCGACGTCATCCGACGCTACCTGAGCAACCAGGGCGAGGAGGGCGGGGCCAACCTGCTGCTGGACAACATCGACGAAATCCTCGACGACCGCCTGCGCGCCGAAGCCCACCGCTGCCGCC
>NZ_WBKS01000301.1:0-469 GCF_008868145.1 Micromonospora sp. AMSO1212t | reverse complement strand
CTCGATGCCGGTGGCGTTGCCCAGGTTGACGTAGATGAGGAACAGCGGCAGCAGGAACAGGATGCCGGGGAACATCTGCGTGGACAGCACCGTCACCGAGAAGACACCGCGACCGCGGAACCGGTACCGGCTCACCGCGAACGCGGCGAAGATGGCCACCGCCACCGAGCAGACCGCCGCGATGCTCGACACCACCAGGCTGTTCACCAGGTACCGGGCCAGCGGCACGGTGCTCCACATGTCGATGAACGGTTGCAGGGTGGGTCGGCTGGGCCACCAGGTGAAGCCGTTCTGCACGTCCTGCAACGGCTTGGCCGCCGAGGTGACCATCACGTAGAGCGGGATGACGACGAAGAGGGTGAGCAGGGTCAGCACGATGCGCCGGCCCCAGCGCTCACCGGCGGTCTCACGCATGGTCGTCCCTCCGACGGTTGGTGATCAGCAGGTACGCGGCCGAGACGACCAGCAG
>NZ_WBKS01000300.1:0-471 GCF_008868145.1 Micromonospora sp. AMSO1212t | reverse complement strand
CGGCAGCCCGCTTGCCGTATGCCGCCTTGGCCGATGCCATCGCCCAGGTGTTGCGCGACGCGCGCGCAGGCCGTGCCCTGGCGCCGGCCCGCCTTGTGATGCCCGTGGCGGGCGGGGGCAGTCTGTTGCTGATGCCCGCGTCCAACGCCGACATCGCCATCACCAAGATGATCACCGTGCATCCGCACAACCCTGGGCAGGGCTTGCCGGCGATCCACGGTGAGGTGGTGGTGATGGATGCCCGCACGGGTGTGCGCCGGCTGATGCTGGATGGCCCGACCGTTACCGCGCACCGTACCGCCGCTGTGTCGTTGCTGGCGGCGCGCTTGCTGGCACCTGAGCCGGCGGGAGATCTCCTGTTGATCGGCGCCGGTGCCCAGGCCCGCGCACATCTGGAGGCCTTCCGCTTCGGACTGGGCACGCGTCGCGTCACCATCATTGCGCGCACGGCTGCAAGCGCCGATGGGCTGG
>NZ_WBKS01000299.1:0-474 GCF_008868145.1 Micromonospora sp. AMSO1212t | reverse complement strand
GAAAGTATTTATCATTCATTCTCCTGTTGATTGGCTTGACCTTACAGGCACAGGAGACGTACAAAACAGTAAAAGACATTTCGTATATTCCTGCGGGGGAAACGGACGGTTACCGTAAAGAGCGTTGCAAACTCGATGTTTACTATCCGGTCGGGAAGAAAGGCTTTCCGACGATCGTCTGGTTTCATGGCGGTGGATTGGAGGGAGGAGGAAAGCATGTTCCCGAGATGTTTATGAATCAGGGATTTGCAGTCGTCGCTGTCAATTACCGGCTGAGTCCTAAAGCTCAGAATCCGGCTTATACAGAGGATGCTGCCGCTGCCGTGGCCTGGGCTTATAAACATATAGAAGAGTATGGAGGCTCACCGAGACGTGTTTTCGTTACCGGTCATTCGGCAGGAGGCTATTTGACTTTAATGGTGGGACTGGATAAGTCTTATCTTCAGGAATACGGGGTAGATGCCGATAGCATAG
>NZ_WBKS01000298.1:0-474 GCF_008868145.1 Micromonospora sp. AMSO1212t | reverse complement strand
CGTTATTGAGATGATGGATGAAATTCTGGGAGGCATGGATAAAGAGCTTTCCGCCCTGTTGCGTGCCGACTATGCAAAGCGGGGCATTCAGTTCCTGTTAAGTACCAAAGTCGTTTCATTGGCACAGACGGAAGAAGGTGCTGTGGTTTCTTATGAAAACGCCGAAGGGGCAGGAAGCGTGATTGCCGAAAAGCTATTAATGAGTGTGGGACGTCGTCCGGTGACAAAAGGCTTTGGGCTTGAGAACCTTAACCTGCAACGGACAGAACGTGGAAGTATTGTAGTGAACGGGCAAATGGAAAGCTCGTTACCCGGAGTCTATGTTTGCGGTGATTTAACCGGATTCTCCTTATTGGCACATACTGCTGTCCGTGAAGCAGAAGTAGCCGTACATGCAATTCTTGGAAAAGAAGATAGGATGAGTTATGCCGCTATCCCCGGGGTAGTTTATACTAATCCTGAAATAGCCGGTGT
>NZ_WBKS01000297.1:0-475 GCF_008868145.1 Micromonospora sp. AMSO1212t | reverse complement strand
TACCAATGGCATCTCTTTCCATTCATAAGTATACGGATCATACTGTACAGCTGTACGGCCGATGTCCAGTTTATCACCCCAAACGAAGTCGGCAGCGGTATATTTACCTCCCTGACCGGTACTGTATCCATGTTGTACTTCCGGCAATACCAGATAACCGGCATTGAACATCGTACTGCTGTTTACCGAAATATTAAGTACCTCCTGACTACCTTTCTTCGTAGTCACCATAATAGCTCCCGAACCTCCGCGGGCACCATACAGGGCCGATGCGGTAGCCCCCTTCAACACGTCAACAGATTCGATATCGTCTGCTGCAATATCATTCAGAGAGATATTGCTATATGGCACACCATCTACTACCAGCAATGGAGTTTCACCACGCAATTTGAGAGTTGGGGCTGTATTGAACTCCGTACTGTTGGTTACATTCAAACCGGCAACTTTACCAGTCAGTGAAGTAGCAATATTAACG
>NZ_WBKS01000296.1:0-477 GCF_008868145.1 Micromonospora sp. AMSO1212t | reverse complement strand
ACCCCACTCACCTTGACCAGCCAGAAGTCGCCCGAACCGCCCTGCCGCAAGGAGCCGCACCGCATCGCCTTCGATCGCGCCTCACCATTGCGCGAGGTGAACAGGAACCCTTCCGGGTCCAGCATTCTCGCCTCAATGGACGCCAACGGTTCGGGAGACGTCAGGGTCATCCGCATGCGGAGTGAATGCCGCTCCCATTCAACATTGATGTCGACCTCCGGCCGCCGACCCTCGTACTCGGGGAAGACCGCGAGTCGGGGGAACACCGTCCATTGTTCGGGCGGGTTACCGGCGCAGACGACCTTCACGGTGACGGCCTCGGAAGGCTGACCCGAGACAGCAACCCAACCTTGTACCGAGTCTCCCGGTGCCAGCGGCCCGGATCGGAGAGATCCGATCTCGCGCACGCCATGGTGATCGGTGATGCGGACACGCTCGGCTTCCTCGATCGTGGCACGCAACCCGGCGAGCGGCCAG
>NZ_WBKS01000295.1:0-481 GCF_008868145.1 Micromonospora sp. AMSO1212t | reverse complement strand
TTATAATAAGTGCTATCAATATCCGTGCAATCGTCCAGTACAATACGATCAACGTGAATATCAAAACTATCCGACTTAAATTCCGTGAAACTACCTGTGAACTTCATGTCAGCGTCGAATATACATTCCTTTTTCCCTTTTTCGTCAACAATCGTCTTGTTAATAGAACTGACAATACCATTCTTTATACATTTCCTGATAAGGGTGTCTCCTGCCATTTTCTCTATATCGCACACGATGTCATAGTCCTCGTCTGTACGGGGAATCCTTTTTTTAGCTTCCTCATAAGATAGTCCCCGAAAGAAGTAAGTGGTTCTTTTTTTCCCTATGTCAAAATAGTATTGCACTCTTTTTGTTAGATTACCATTCCCGTCGTATTCATTTTTTTCCTCATAGTCGTTGTCTTCATGCAGTACATAGTCATTGTTTATATTTCTAACATACACTAATTTGAGTTTACTTTTATCGTAATATTTCTGCA
>NZ_WBKS01000294.1:0-485 GCF_008868145.1 Micromonospora sp. AMSO1212t | reverse complement strand
TCAGCGCAGCCTGCACGTCCGTGGATATATCTGGCAACGAGGGGGCCTGAGGAACTGGCCTTCCCCCGGCCGGTCCCCTTGTAGTCGGATCGGCCCGGGCAGGAGGCTTCCCTGTTGGCTGGATTCTTGCTCGCTCTCGGACGAAGCCGTTCAGCATCCCCACAACAGTCACGAGGTCGGCAGGGGAATCGACCATCAGCCGCTCGAGACTGTATAGCGCGCCCACGCGGACGCTGACTTGGTCCGAACCGAGCTGCTCGGTGGCCCTAGCGAACCGATCGGTCACCTGGCCCTGCTCTTGGAGAGCGACCTGGTGCTGCGTTGCCTCCACCGAGCGGCCGGTGTAGTAGATCGATAGCGCACTGGTTACGAGTGCCCCGATCGCAGCCAGGGCGGGCGGTGACCGCGGTCGTGATTCGTTGCGAGCGGGATTCGGGAGTCGGTCGTGTGGTGACGACCTTGACACTGCGGCGACGACGCACGGC
>NZ_WBKS01000293.1:0-486 GCF_008868145.1 Micromonospora sp. AMSO1212t | reverse complement strand
TTTCATCGTCAACAACTACACCTATTACGATCCGGCCACCCACGGCGTGAACTTCGAGGGCATGCTGGCCTCGCTGAACAAGATGCCGCAGGGTTCGATCGTGGTGCTGCACGCCTGCTGCCACAACCCGACCGGCGCCGACCTCACGCAAGAGCAGTGGGGCCAGGTGATCGCCGCCGTGCAGCAGAATGGCCTGGTTCCCTTCCTCGACATGGCCTACCAGGGCTTCGGCTCGGGCATCGCGGAAGACGGCGCCGTGGTGCGCCGCTTCGTCGACGCCGGCGGCCCGCTGCTGGTCTCGAATTCGTTCTCGAAATCCTTCTCGCTGTATGGCGAGCGCGTCGGTGCGCTGTCGGTGGTGGCCTCGAACGCCGAGGAAGCGGCGCGCCTGCTGTCGCAGCTGAAGCGCGTGGTGCGCACCAACTACTCGAACCCGCCTATCCACGGCGGCAAGGTGGTCGCGACCGTCCTGTCGACCCCGGAACT
>NZ_WBKS01000292.1:0-489 GCF_008868145.1 Micromonospora sp. AMSO1212t | reverse complement strand
TGCAGCCCTTCTCTCTCTTCGACGAACCTCCTCCTCCTCTCTCCCTTCCTTCTTCTCTCCTTCCCTTTTTCTTTCTTCCTTCGTTTCTTCTCTCCTTTCCCCTTCTCTCTCCTCCTCTAGTTGTCTCCTTCCTTTCTTCTCAGCCGCCTTTTTTTTCCCTCTTTCTCTTTCCCTTCTTCTTTTTCTCCTCTTTCTCTCCTCTTCCTTTCCTTTCCTCCTCTCCTTTTTTCCTTCTTTTCTTCTTCTTTTTCTGCTTTTACCCTTCTTCTCCTTTCTCTTTTTCCTTCTTCCCTCTCCCTCCCTCTCTTTTCCTTTGACTCTTCTTTCTTTCTCTCTTCCTTTCTTTCTTTATGCGGTATTTTCCCTCCTCCTTTTCTTTCTTTTTTCTTTTTTCCCTTCTCTTTCCTCCTTTTCTCTGGCTTTCCTCTCTTTTCTTTCCTTCTCCCCTCCCCCTTTCCCTTGCCTGAAGCGTGGCGTTGATTGTTGTTT
>NZ_WBKS01000291.1:0-489 GCF_008868145.1 Micromonospora sp. AMSO1212t | reverse complement strand
TCGTCGACGGTCGACTGAAAATCCGGTCGGACGCGAGCGACCGGTCCCTCGTGCTTGGCCTCGCGGGGCTGTTCGCCCAAGTCGCCGCCGAGGGGGTGGTCGGCCCTACCGGGACCCTGCGGGCGAACAGCGCGGAGGCCCTGCACGCCAAGCGGACGATCCTGCGGCGGATCCACTTCGGCGGCAGTGCGTGGGGCACGACCCGACCGAAGCGATGGCTGAAGAAGCACCTCTCGATGACGCACACCACGGAGGTGCTACGGGCCGAACTCCGAGCGATCGACGAGGAACTCGCGGCGGTGGATCACGGCCACTCGGACACCGCGGTCTGGGGCGTCGACCGGCCCGCCCACCTGACCGGCAAGGCCTCCCTCGCCGACCATCTCGCACGGCGGATGGTCGCCGCGTCCTCGATCGGGACCACCTTCGCCGGTGGGCTGAGCAATGACCCGCCGCGTGCGATGGCGCTGATGGGGTCCTCGGTCGCCG
>NZ_WBKS01000290.1:0-489 GCF_008868145.1 Micromonospora sp. AMSO1212t | reverse complement strand
AAGGTCCGCGGATACCGGGTGGAACTCGGCGAGATCGAGACTGCCGTGAACCAGTACGCCGGGGTTGGGCGGAGCTGCGTGCTCGCCGTGGACGAGGGACACACGAAGCGCCTGGTCGCCTTTTTCGTACCGATTGGTGGCGCGGACGACGCCCTGGCACCGGCCCTGCGCCGGCACCTGACCGACATCCTGCCGGCCTACATGATCCCCGACCAGTTCATCTCGCTGCCCGACCTGCCACGTACCGCCAACGACAAGGTGGACCGCGAGGCGCTGCTCCAGCACGTCGTCATGTTCGACCGTCCTGCATGGGGGAAATCCGTCGTGACCAATCCTTGTACACCGACCGAAGCTGCCGTCCTGGGGATCTGGCGTGAGGCACTGGAGTCGACCGCGAATTTGAACGTCACGGACAAGTTCTTCGAGGCGGGCGGCAATTCGCTGCGCATGTTCCAGCTCTTCTGGCGCCTCTCCGAGATCTATCCCGGT
>NZ_WBKS01000289.1:0-491 GCF_008868145.1 Micromonospora sp. AMSO1212t | reverse complement strand
CTGCTGCTGGGTCTTGATCTCCCGGGCCAGCTCCGGCACCTGTTCGATCAGGCGGCCGAGGTCACCCGGCAGCGGGTGCTGGGCGAGCAGCTTGGTGAGGTTCTTGGCGATCTGCTCCAGCCAGTCGGCGGTAGCGCGCAGGCGGGTGAAATGGGCGAAATGGCCAATCTCCTTGTCCGGCAGGTGATGGCCCTCGTCGAACACGTAGAGGGTCTCGCGCGGATCGGGCAGGATGGCGCCGCCGCCCAGGGCCAGGTCAGCCAGGACCAGGGCGTGGTTGGTGACGATCACGTCGACCTTGGTCATCCCTTCGCGCGCCTTGTAGAAGGCGCACTGCTGGAAGTTCGGGCAATGTCGGTTGGTGCACTGGCTGTGATCGGTGGTGAGCTGCGCCCAATGCGCGTCGTCGATCGCCTCCGGCCAGCTGTCGCGGTCGCCGTCCCAGCGGTTGCCGGCCAGGCGTTCGATCATCTGGTTGAACAGCTTGCTGC
>NZ_WBKS01000288.1:0-240 GCF_008868145.1 Micromonospora sp. AMSO1212t | reverse complement strand
GCTAGGTTGAGCGCATGCGCGTCGTCATCGCCGGAGGGCACGGAAAGATCGCCAAACTGCTGGAGCGGGAACTGGCCGGACGCGGAGACACCGCGCTCGGACTGATCCGCAACCCCGACCACGCCGCCGCGCTGCGTGCCGCCGGCGCCGAACCCGTCGTCTGCGACCTGGAACACACCGACGTCGACACCCTCACCGCCCATCTCGCCGGCGCCGACGCGGTCGTGTTCGCCGCCGGCG
>NZ_WBKS01000287.1:0-495 GCF_008868145.1 Micromonospora sp. AMSO1212t | reverse complement strand
GGTGGAGAAGGAAAAAAGGACAGGTCTGAGGAAGGGGAGAGGGGAGGGAAAGGGAAAAGAAGGGGGAGACTGAGGGAGAGGGAGAAAAAAAAGAGGAGGAAGAAGGAAAGGGAAGGAGAAGGGGGAAAGAGGGGGGGAAGGGAGGAAGAAAAGGGGAAGAAGAGGGAAAAGGAAGGGAGAAAGGAGGGGAGAGGAGAGGAGAAAGGGAGGAGAGGAGGGGGAAGAGAAAGAGGCCGCAAGGGGAGAAAGAAGAGGGGGAGAAAGGGGAGAAGAAAGGGAAAAAAAAGAAAAAAAAAGGGGAGAAAGGAAAAGAAGGGAAGAAAAGGAACGCCCGGAAAAGAAGAGGAGGAACAAGCAAGAGAAAAGAAGAAAAAAGAGGGGGGGAGGAAGACGGGAGAGAAGGGAAAGAAGAAACGAAAAAAGGAAGAGAGAGAAAAAAAAAAGAAAGGGAAGGTAAAAGAAGAGGAAGTCTCGGCAAGATAAAAAGGATACTGG
>NZ_WBKS01000286.1:0-501 GCF_008868145.1 Micromonospora sp. AMSO1212t | reverse complement strand
AGGAGGTCTGTTGTGAAGCTGTACGTGGACACCACGAGCAAGCAGGTGACGGCGTCGAAGGACCCGGAGCCGAAGAACGACCAGAACGGCAACCAGAAGTCCGAGAAGAACACGGGCCGGCTGATGTGGTCCACCCAGGTCTTCGTGCTCGACGAGACGGGCGGGGAGGTCATCACCATCACGACGGCGGGTGAGAAGCCGAACGTGAAGGTGGGCGACTTCCTGGCGGTCGAGCAGTTGGAGGCCATTCCGTGGGCGACCAACGGGCGTAACGGCGTCGCGTTCCGGGCGGTGTCCCTGAAGCCGAAGAACGGTTCTGCGGCCAAGTAGGTCACTTCGCACGTCGTGCTGTGTGTGCCACTGGTGTCCGTGGCCACCGCGCAAGCGGCCTGATGGTCCGCTGAACTCATCTCGAAGACGGTTCCGGGAGTGTTCCTGACTCCTACATTCCCGGTCCGGTCGCCACCTGGCAGTGGTGACAACCCTCAAGAAATGGCCCGG
>NZ_WBKS01000285.1:0-502 GCF_008868145.1 Micromonospora sp. AMSO1212t | reverse complement strand
CAGCATTGCACTATTCGGTGGCATCGCTTCTACTGCCATCGTTTATTTCATGGTGATAAAAGGATTGAAAGACAGCTCTTTCATGACTCCTGAGAACAAGCAGTGGGTACAAGAAAACACGATGATGCTGGTAAGTTGTTTCTTTGTCATCTCTACCATCCTGATGCAGATATTACACTGGCTGAAAGTAAATGTATTCAAGGTAGTCGTTCTGCTGGGTACATTTGCATTGGCACTGGCATTTGCCGGTAATGACCTCGTCAACTTTATCGGTGTACCTTTAGCCGGTTATTCTTCGTTCATAGACTATACCGCCAACGGAACTTCTGTCGGACCGGACGGTTTCCTGATGACCTCTCTGATGGGTTCAGCCAAAACACCGTGGTATTTCCTGATAGGTGCCGGAGCCGTCATGGTATACGCCTTGTGTACTTCCAAAAAGGCACATGCCGTAATCAAGACCTCGGTAGACCTCTCCCGTCAGGATGAAGGTGAAGAAAAC
>NZ_WBKS01000284.1:0-504 GCF_008868145.1 Micromonospora sp. AMSO1212t | reverse complement strand
GTCGCGGAGGAACGCCGGGAGGAGACCGCCGAGGTGGCCGGCCGGCTGCGGGCGGCCAGCAACCAGGAGCTGTTCGACCTCATCGACCAGGACCTCGGGCTCTCCTGAGCCGTACGGGGACCTGTGGTGTCACGAGAAAGCGAGATGTCATGGCGGACGAAGAGCGGCTGCGCGAATACCTGACGCGCGTCGTCGCCGAGCTGCAGCAGACCCGCCAACGGCTGCGCGAGGTCACCGCCGAGGAGTCCGAGCCGGTGGCGATCGTGGCGATGAGCTGCCGCTACCCGGGCGGCATCAGCTCGCACGAGGAACTGTGGGAGTTCGTCTCGTCCGGCGGGGACGCCATCGGCGACTTCCCCACGGATCGCGGCTGGGACCTGAAGCGGCTCTACCACGCCGATCCGGACAACGCCGGCACCTCGTACACCACGGCCGGCGGGTTCCTGCACGACGCGGGGGAGTTCGACGCCGCGCTGTTCGGCATCTCGCCGCGCGAGGCGGTCG
>NZ_WBKS01000283.1:0-505 GCF_008868145.1 Micromonospora sp. AMSO1212t | reverse complement strand
CCCAGGGCGCCCCCCCCGGGGCGCACCCCCCGGGTCGATCATGAAGTTGACGGCGACAAACCGGACACGAACTGCCGCCAACTTCATGATCGACGCACCGATCCCCGGCGCGGCACCGGCGGACGCCCTCGCCCCGCGCGCGCCGCCGCCCGCTCGCTTGCCGAGATCTTGGTACGGAACGGCCCTCAGAGGGGCGCGGATCTACCAAGATCTCGAAGCCGACCCGGTTCAGACCCCGAACTCGGGCGCCAAATGGGCCCGGTGGCCCTCTCCTCCTCCCATCGCATCGGTGATCAAGGAGTTTGCGGCGGGCGCGAGGCCTCAGACGGGCACAAACTCCTTGATCAACGGGGTGGTGGGGTTAGGCCCGAGGGCCCGAGCGGACGCGGAGCGGGCGGGGTGGGCGGGGGCTGGTGTCGGGGGCGGCCTCGGTGGGGGGGGTGTCCGGAATCGGGGTGGTCGGGGTCACCGGTGGGGGGGAGTCGGGGGGGGGTGGGGGGCGTGG
>NZ_WBKS01000282.1:0-514 GCF_008868145.1 Micromonospora sp. AMSO1212t | reverse complement strand
TCAGCGCCGCCTCCCGGGCGGTCGGGTAGGCGTACCCGCGCCCGGTGGTCACCAGCTGCTGGGCGAAGCGGTAGCGCGGCGCGAGTCGGGCCGGGGTGTCGTCGGCCAGGGTGCGGGCGGCCAGCTCGGGCAGTGCGGCGAGCGCCTCCCGTTCGGCCGCCGGGAGCACGCCGTCACCGGCCCGGACGCCCTCGATGAGCATCAGCAGGGCGAGCAGCTCCGCGGTGTACGTCTTGGTGGCGGCCACCGCCCGCTCGTGCCCGGCGGCGATGTCGATGCTCAGCTCGGCCGTCTCGACCAGTGGCGAGTCGGGGGCGTTGGTCACCGCGAGGGTCAGCGCGCCGGAGGCCCGCGCGGCACGCAGCACCTCGGCCAGGTCGGGTGAGCCGCCGCTCTGGCTGACCCCGACGACCAGCGCGTCGGACAGGTCGGGTGAGCCGCCGTAGAGGGTGACCACGCTGGGTGAGGCCAGCCCGGCGGGCAGGCCGAGGCGGATCTCGGTCAGGTACGCCCC
>NZ_WBKS01000281.1:0-517 GCF_008868145.1 Micromonospora sp. AMSO1212t | reverse complement strand
CATCGGCTGATCGAGCAGCTCGAGGTGGACGCCTACGTGGGCGGCCCACGGTCATTCTCCGCTTCACCACCTTGGAAGCCCTCCGCGCACCTGTCCGCTCCACCGCCGACAAGCGCTCCCGACTGTCCCTGTCCGATCAGCCATCGCCAGCCGTATTGAGAGGCCGCCTCCATGACTAGAGCCATCACCGGCATTGTCAGCCTCGTCGTCGTTTCCTGCCTCGGCCTGCCCATGCTCCTGCTGACGGCCGTCATGGGCGACGACTCCAGGGGGTGCGGCATCGCCGCCACACCCAACATGCGTCCCTCCGGGCGACCGCCTACCGTCGGCGCCTGGGATGCTGAGCAAGTTGACGTAGCCGCGACCATCATCGACACCGGCGTCACCAAGGGCATCCCTCGATGGGGCTGGGTCATCGCCGTCGCCACCGCCATGCAGGAATCCAGCCTCCGCAACCTGCCCCATCTAGGCACCCGCAACGACCACGACTCCATCGGGGTGTTCCAACAACGCCCCA
>NZ_WBKS01000280.1:0-520 GCF_008868145.1 Micromonospora sp. AMSO1212t | reverse complement strand
GTCCTGGCGAGCGACAAGCAAGCCAAACAATTCAGCCAGCTCAAGCACGGCCAGAAGCTTGAGTTCGAACTGAACCCGCAAGGCCAACTGACCAGCATGCACAGCAAAGTCAGCGACGTTGAAACCATCACCCTGACCAAGAACGACAAGGGCTATGCATTCAACCGCGTCACCGCAAAACCGACTGTTCGCACGGCTTACGTGCACGGCGTGATCAATAGCTCCCTGTCACAATCCGCTGCCCGCGCAGGCCTGTCCCACAGTCTGACCATGGACATGGCCAGCGTATTTGGCTACGACGTCGACTTCGCTCAGGATATCCGTCAGGGCGACGAATTCGACGTGATCTACGAGCAGAAAGTGGTTAACGGCAAAGCCGTCGGTAGTGGCCCGATTCTGTCGGCGCGCTTCACCAACCGCGGCAAGACTTACACCGCCGTGCGTTACACCAACAAGCAAGGCAACAGCAGCTATTACACCGCTGATGGCAACAGCATGCGCAAAGCGTTCATCCGTACCC
>NZ_WBKS01000279.1:0-525 GCF_008868145.1 Micromonospora sp. AMSO1212t | reverse complement strand
TGCAACATCTGCCGTTCAACACCCTCTACCAGCTCGTCGCCGCCGCCGGAGCGCCTCAGCTGGAGGCCGCGCACCGGCTGCTGCTGATCCCGGACCTCATCGCCTACTGGCTCACCGGTGTGATCGGCGCCGAGGTCACCAACGCCTCCACCACCCAGCTGTACGACCTGCGCCGCCGCACCTGGGCCACCGACCTGACGGCCGACGCGGGGATCCGCGGCGAGATGTTCCCGCCGCTGCGCGAGCCGGGAACCCGGATCGGCCCCGTGCTGCCCACGCTCGATCTGCCCGGAACGCCCGAGGTGGTGGCGGTGGGATCGCACGACACGGCCTCGGCCGTGGTGGGAGTGCCGGCGGTGGGTGAGCACTTCGCCTACATCTCCTGCGGCACCTGGTCGCTGGTCGGCGTCGAGCTGGACGCCCCGGTGCTCACCGAGGCGAGCCGGCGGGCCAACTTCACTAACGAATCCGGCGTCGACGGCACGTTCCGCTACCTACGTAACGTGATGGGCCTCTGGCCGCTGC
>NZ_WBKS01000278.1:0-527 GCF_008868145.1 Micromonospora sp. AMSO1212t | reverse complement strand
CGAACTCGTCGCGGAGTACGAGGTCTACGCGAGCCACGGCCTGCGAGCGGCCAAGCTCAAGGGCGGCCTCGACATCGAGCGCGATCGGCACCGCCTGAGCCTGGTCAAGGATGTCCTGACCGAGGCCGGGCACGGTCGACGGCCGGGTCTGATGCTCGACGTCAACGAGGCGTGGACCCGCAAGCAGGCGGTCCGGCATGTCTGCGAACTGGAACGCACCCTGGATCTCATCTGGATCGAGGAGCCGGTCCGGCGCTGGGACGCCGAGGGTCTCGCCGCGGTCAGCCGAGGCGTGTCCGCGTCGGTCGCCACCGGTGAGAACCTCACCGGGCTCGAACAGTACCGTCCGCTGATCGCCGCCGGCGCTGTCGACATCGTCCAGATGGCGGCCGTCTGGGGGGTCACCCACTTCCTGCGGGCGTCGGCCCTGGCCCACGCCCACGACCTGCCGGTCAGCCCGATCGGCAACAGCCCGGTCGGTCTGCTGCACGCTGCGACCTCGGTGCCGAACCACCTGACGAGCGAGT
>NZ_WBKS01000277.1:0-528 GCF_008868145.1 Micromonospora sp. AMSO1212t | reverse complement strand
CATCGAAGCCGATCAGTTGCTTGTCAAGCTCTTTATTAGCCTGGTCGAGGAAGAAGTTGGCAAAAAGAAGGATGTCTCCGCCACGTTCTTTCAGAGTAGGCATGCGCAAAGTAAATTCATTGATTCGGTGGTAGAGGTCTTCGCGGAATGTACCTTTTTCGATGGCTTGTTCCAGGTTCTCGTTGGTTGCAGACACCAGACGGATATCGACAGTAATTTCTGAGTTTGAACCAACAGGGCGTATTTTACGTTCCTGTAGTGCACGAAGAAGTTGAATTTGTATTTCGTAACTCAGGTTACCGATTTCATCAAGAAAGATGGTACCCCCGTTCGCTGCTACAAAAGCACCGGTTTTATCAGAGAGAGCACCGGTGAAGGAGCCTTTGATGTGACCGAAGAACTCAGAAGCGGCCAACTCTTTGGGGATGGAGCCACAGTCGATGGCAATAAACGGTTTGTCGCTACGTTTGCTTAATTGGTGAATACGATGGGCTACATACTCTTTTCCCGTTCCACTGGCACCGTTGA
>NZ_WBKS01000276.1:0-538 GCF_008868145.1 Micromonospora sp. AMSO1212t | reverse complement strand
CAGCTCGCAGTCCGCGAGTCCGGGGTGCTGGTGCGGCGGCTCGTACCGGCCACCACCGACGGGGAGCTCACGCCGTGGCAGCCCCGGGGCACGGTGCTGATCACCGGAGGCGCCGGCGCGCTCGGTGGGCACGTGGCCCGCTGGGTGGCCGCCGAGGGCGCGCAACGGGTGGTGCTGACCAGCCGGCGGGGGACCGACACCCCGGGCGCCGCCGAGCTGCTCTCCGAGCTGGCCGGGCTCGGCGTGGACTGCCGGGTGGTCCGCTGCGACGCCGCCGACCGCGCCGCCGTGGCCGACCTCCTGGCCGATCTCCGGCGGGAGGGGCCGCCGCTGCGCGCGGTGGTGCACGCCGCGGGGGTCAGCGAGGTGGTGCCGCTGGCCGACACCACCCTGGAGGACCTGGCGTACGTCATCGCCCCGAAGGTCAGCGGCGCCGAACACCTCGACGAGCTGCTCGGCGACGCCGAACTGGACGTGTTCGTGCTCTTCTCGTCCATCTCGGCGGTGTGGGGCAGCGGCGGACAGGGCGCGTACGCGG
>NZ_WBKS01000275.1:0-577 GCF_008868145.1 Micromonospora sp. AMSO1212t | reverse complement strand
CACACGGTCGGGCGGATCGTGGCGATGCCGTTGCAGGTCAACCGGATCACCCCGCCCGGCGGCGTCAAACACCGCGTCCAGGAACTGCTGGAACTGGTCGGCCTGAACCCGGAGCACTACAACAGGTACCCGCACGAATTCTCCGGCGGCCAGCGCCAACGCATCGGCATCGCCCGCGCCCTGGCGCTGAAACCGAAGCTGATCGTGGCCGACGAGCCCGTCTCCGCGCTGGACGTGTCCATCCAGGCGCAGGTCATCAACCTGCTACGCGACCTGCAACGCGACCTCGGCCTGGCGTTCGTGTTCATCGCCCACGACCTCGCCGTCGTGCGGCACTTCTGCCACCGCGTCGCCGTCATGTACCTCGGCAAGATCGTCGAGATCGGCGACCGCGACACCATCTACACCCGCCCCCAGCACCCCTACACCCGAGCCCTGCTGTCCGCCATCCCCGACGTCACCGCCCTCGGCCCCGCCGGACGCATCCGCCTCACCGGCGACGTCCCCACCCCACTCAACCCACCATCAGGCTGCCGCTTCCGCACCCGCTGCTGGAAAGCCACCGACCACTGCGCCA
>NZ_WBKS01000274.1:0-591 GCF_008868145.1 Micromonospora sp. AMSO1212t | reverse complement strand
GGGTCTCCCGGCCGGAGCCGGCGTCCACCCAGACGGAGTGGGCGTCGGCGAACCGGCCGGTGCCGGTGATCAGCGAGACCTTGTTGCGGGCCAGCTGGTTGCGGATGACGTCGGTCTGCCGGGTGATCACGTGCTGGGTGCGGGCGGCCAGGTCGGCGACGGTGATGTCCTCCTTGACCCGGTAGCTGCTGCCGTAGAGGTCGCGCTGGCTCAGCCCGGTCAGGTAGAGCACCGCCTCGCGCAGCGTCTTGGAGGGCACGGTGCCGGTGTTTATGCACACGCCGCCGAGCATGTCGCGGCGGTCCACGATCGCGACGCGGCGGCCCAGCTTGGCCGCGGCGATCGCCGCCTTCTGTCCACTCGGTCCGGAGCCCAGCACCAGCAGGTCGTAGTCATACACGAACGCCAGCCTCGCAGGGTCTCGCAACCGGTGCCAGCCGAGACGCCCCCACGAAAGCTGATCACTGCCGTAGGGTGCGCTGATGCGCCGCCCCGTAACCCTGATCATGCTCCTCGGACCGCTGCTCGTCGCCGGGTGCACCACGACCCCCGCCGCCCCGGCCTGTCCCTTATACCCATCTGACGCCGCCG
>NZ_WBKS01000273.1:0-597 GCF_008868145.1 Micromonospora sp. AMSO1212t | reverse complement strand
ACGAGCGCCGTCCGGCGTCCCCGGACCGGAACACGGCTCCGGCCGCGTCGGCCGACCGCCCGCGTGCCGACGACCGCCCCCGTCCCGCCCCGGTGGCCCCGGATCCGCTGTCGGCACAGCGCGCGCCCGTACGCCCCGGCGACGGCGCGCCGTCGACCGGCAACGCCCCGCTGCGGCCCGTGCCGCCGGTTGACGCGGGCGAGCGGCACCGGATGCCGGCACCGGACCCGTACGGCGCGCCTCCCGGTCACACGTCCCGCGTACCGGCGGGCCCGACGGTCGGCACGCCTTCGGATTCCACCTCCGGCGTGCCCGCTTCCGCGAGCCCGGCGGCCGGCGCACCTGTCTCGGGGACGCCGGATTCCAGCAGGCCCGTCTCCGGCGCGCCCGCCCCGGGCATGCCGCTTGCCGGCGCACCGGTCTCCGGTTCGGCCACGCCGGTCGTCGGCGCGCCCAGCAACGGCGCGCAGGCTCCGATCGGCACCGCACGGGCAGAGCGAAGCGAGGAGCCCACCCGCCCCGCGCCGCCGCGGGGACGCACGGAGGAACGCCAGGGCCCGCCTCCAGCCGGTCCGGTCCAGCCGGCCCCTGCCGCTT
>NZ_WBKS01000272.1:0-623 GCF_008868145.1 Micromonospora sp. AMSO1212t | reverse complement strand
CCTCTTTCCCTCTCTTCCCTTTTCTTTTTTTCCTCCTTCCTCTTCCTTCTCCTCTTCTTCCCCTCCCTCTCTTTCTCCTCTCTCTCCTTCTCCTTCCCCCCCTCCCCTCTCTCCTTCTCCCTCGATCCTTTCCTTCCTTATTTTTGCCGGGTTTCCTCCCTCTCCTTCTCCTTCCTCCTTTCTCCCTCCCCCTCCTCCCGTCCTTTTCTCCCTCCTTTTCCTTCCCCCCTCCCTTCCTTTCCCTCCTCCCTGGTTGTTCTTTCTTCTTTTTCTGGCCGGTTTTCTCCTCCCCCCCCCTTCTCTCTCCTTCCCTCTTCTCTTCCCCTTTTCTCCTTTTCTTTCTTTCTTCTTCTTTCCCTTTTCCTTCTCCTTTCTCTTCTTTCCTCTCCTCTTTCTTCCCTCTTCTCTTCCTTTTCCCTTTCCTTCCTCTCGGGCGTTCCTTCCTTCTTTTACCGCGTTCCCTTTTCTTCTTTTTCTTTCCTTTCCTTTCTTCTTTCCTTCCTCTTTTCTCTCCTCTCTCTCTCCCCTTCCCCTTTCCTCTTTTTTCTTTCTCTTCTCCCCCTCTTCCTCTTCCTCCTCCTCTTCTCTTTTCTCTCTCCTTTTTCTCCTTCTCCTTTCCCCCC
>NZ_WBKS01000271.1:0-626 GCF_008868145.1 Micromonospora sp. AMSO1212t | reverse complement strand
GCAGCGTGGAACATCAGGGATCGTCTATCAAAGTAAGTTTTCCGAAGGACAGTAAGCACTTTCATAAAGCACACCTGGCAACCCGTACCCGTGAACTCAGCACAGAGCAAGTGCCACACGTGTCTCCGGCCGAGATTTATGAAAAGGCGAAAAAGCAACACGACCAGAACCTGCAACGCCTGTTGATCGTTGAGGACAATGATGAACTGCGGAATTATCTGACTCATACATTATCGGATAATTACACCATTCAGACATGTTCCAACGGTAAGGAAGCACTGACGATCGTAAAAGAGTACATGCCCGAACTGATTATTTCGTATATCATGATGCCGGAAATGCGGGGAGACGAGTTGTGCGCCGCCATTAAAAACGATATCGAAACCTCGCACATCCCCATCATCCTGCTTACAGCACTGAATGACGAAAAGAATATCCTGGAAGGGCTGAAAATAGGAGCAGACGAATATATCGTGAAACCATTCAACATTGGTATCTTGAAAGCAACTATTGCTAACTTGCTGACAAACCGTGCATTATTGAAAAGCAAGTATGCCAATCTTGAAGTCAGCGAGGAAGAGGAGGTATCTCCAAACTGTGCTACAGATCTCGATTGGAAATTCATC
>NZ_WBKS01000270.1:0-655 GCF_008868145.1 Micromonospora sp. AMSO1212t | reverse complement strand
CGGACGGCGGGGGCGCGGTGGCGGGCAGGTCACGCCGGACGGGCCGCTCGCGTACCACCGCCGAGCGGGCGAGTGCCAGGTCGAGCACCGCCACCACGGTCAGCACCAGCGCCCAGCCGACCGGCCCGGTGATCCGCTCGTACGCCAGCAGGGGCAGCACCGGCTGGGCGGCCAGCACGGTGGCGAAGCGTGGCGCGCGCAGACCGGTCCCGTACGCGTACCCGAGAGCGACGAGCGTGGTGACCAGGAAGATCGTCCCGGCGAAGGCGGCGCCCGACGAGCCGCCGCCGATCCGGTCCACGGCCCAGAGCGCGTACCCGGCCAGCGGCACCAGCAGCAACCCGACAGCGGCGATGGTCTCGGCGGTGGAGGTGAGCCCGCGCCGGGCCAGCACCGGCGGGGCGAGCAGCATCAGCGCCGTCGCCACCAGCAGCACGCCGAGGCGGGCCAGCGCGTCCATCGAACTGGTGGCGACCGCGGCGAAGACCACAGCGGCGACGCCGAGCAGGAGCGCGCCCAGCCCGAGCGGGATGTTCTGCACCTCGCGCGAGGACGCCTCGGGCGGGTGCTCCGGGTCGTCCGCGTCGAGCCAGCGCGGGCGACCGCGCGGCGGCGACGGGGGCAGGTCCTCCGGAGGGCCGGGCGGCGGAGTGCC
>NZ_WBKS01000269.1:0-663 GCF_008868145.1 Micromonospora sp. AMSO1212t | reverse complement strand
CCACCGGGTCCGCCGCGGTAGCCACCGCCACCGCCGCCGGGACCGCCGGGACGACCGGCGCCTCCACCGGGTCCGCCACGACCGCCACCGGGGCCGCCGGGGCGGCCGGTGGTCGGGCGCTGGCTCGGCATCGAGGCCGGGCTCGGCCGCGGCGGCATCGACGCCGGGCTGGGCCGCGGCGGCATGCCGGCCGGGCTGGGACGGGGACCGCCCGCACCGGCGGCCGGGGGCCGCTGCTGCTGGCCGCCCTGGATACCGAACGGGTTGTTACCGGCGCCGCGCGCCGGCGGACGACCGCCGGGGCGGCCACCGGGGCCCTGACCCTGACCCGGACCGCCGGGACGACCGGCGGCCGGGGAACCCGGACGCGGCGGCATGGCGTTCGGGCCGGGCCGCGGACCGGGGCGGGGACCGCCCTCGGCCGGAGGCTCCCGGCGTACGGTCTCGCGCTGCTGCTGGCGGGCGGCCTGGGCGGCCTTGACCGCGGCCTCCTGCTCAGCCTTGAGCGCGGCGGCACGCGCTTCGGCGGCCGCCACTTCGATGTCGTGCGCGCTCGCCGGCTTGGCGACCGGGGTCGCCGGCTGCGGCGGGCCGGGGACCGGGCCCTTGGGCTTCGGTCCAGGGGTCGGCGCAGTCGGCCGCCGGGGCGGCATCGGCCTGGCC
>NZ_WBKS01000268.1:0-668 GCF_008868145.1 Micromonospora sp. AMSO1212t | reverse complement strand
CCCGCCACCGCCACCAGCCGACCACGCTCCCGCACACCCACGTACTGGCCCGTCTCCAACATCCGCGCGTCGAACCAGTTCCCCGGATACGCCACCGCGTACAACCCGGAAAGCTCCGCCGCGTCCGCCGGCCCCAACGGCTCACCCACCCCCGGCACCGCCGCCAGCCGACCCGGATCCGTCAACGCCATCCGGTGATGCGCCGCCGCCTCCGACACCACGAACCAGCGGTCCAGCGCCGCCTCCAGACCGGGGGACAGGTGCGCCCACATCCGCGCCGGCAACACCGGCGCCGCCTCCACCAGCAACCCGGCCAGCTCCGCCACCCGATCCGGCGCCGCGAACGCCAGCAACGTCGGCAACTCCACCCCGTGATACAGCAACACCACCTGGTCGCCACGCCGGAACCACGACGTGTACGGCCAGAAGAAATCGTCCAGATCACCCAACTGGTACGCGTGCAACACCGGATCCCGGCCCAGCAGGCCCGCCAGCACCGCCCGGTCGTGCTCCGCCCGCACCGCCACCGCGATCAGCCCGCCATCCACTGGTCGTAACCCAACCGGGCCACCAGCGCCAGCACCACCACCAGCAGCACCACCCGCACGAACCCCGCACCCCGCCGCCACGCCATCCGCGCGCCCACCGCCGCCCCCCCCACCTCTCAC
>NZ_WBKS01000267.1:0-669 GCF_008868145.1 Micromonospora sp. AMSO1212t | reverse complement strand
ACGACTGGGCCGCCCGCCTGCGGCAGGCCGCCGCCCCGCCCGTCGGCGGCGCGACGCGCAGCGGCAAGGCGACCTTCTACGACTCCGAGCGCGCCGGCGGCAACTGCTCCCGGCCGGGCGCGCCCGCCGACCGGATGTACGTCGCGCTCGGCCCGGGCGAGTACGCCTCCGGCGCCTCCTGCGGCGGCTTCCTCGACGTCACCGGCCCACGGGGCACCGTGCGGGTGCTGGTGATGGACCAGTGTCCGGAGTGCGCGCCGGGTCACCTCGACCTCTCCGCCGAGGCGTTCGCCCGGATCGCCGATCCGGTGCAGGGGGTGGTGAAGGTCAGCTACCGCGCGGTGGTGAACCCGAGGTTGCCCGGTCCGCTCACGTTCCGGATGAAGGAGGGCTCGTCGCAGTGGTGGTTCGCCGTCCTCGTCGGTGACCACGGCAACCCGCTGCGCTCGGTCGAGGTGCGGCAGAACGGCTCGTGGCGTGCGGCGCAGCGGCAGGACTACAACTACTGGCTGATCGAGTCAGGGGCCGGTCCCGGCCCGTACGAGATCCGGGTCACCGACGTGTACGGCCACCGCGCGACCGCCACCGGCATCCGGATGCTCCCCGGCCAGGTGCAGCGCGGCAAGACCCGCATGTACGGCACCAATCCAGCCACACCCGAGCCCACCC
>NZ_WBKS01000266.1:0-670 GCF_008868145.1 Micromonospora sp. AMSO1212t | reverse complement strand
TCACAGACACCGGCTTCACATGCGTGGTGGTCTCCGCCGCGTGAGCGGCGACCGGACCGGCGAACACACCACCGGTGAAAGCCAGACCAGCAACACCCAGAATGCTCTTCCGCAGAATCGTGTTCATCAGAAATGCTCCATTCGGGGGTCGACGCACCCGGGGGACGGGACGCGCGGGCACCGTCAGGCGCTCAAAGTCTTGGGGGATCCGGCTGCCCGCGGGGCAGGGGGGCCTCGTCGCGGCGCCGGAAGCATGTCCAACGACCCACCACCCGGCATCATTCCCGAGGGGGCGGCGCGGGGGTTCACGTCGTCGGAACCGTGTTCAACGACCAGCCCGCCGGGATAATTCCCCGCGGCTCACGTCGCCAGAACCGAACTCAACGACCGACAGCCCAGGGCTGTTCCCGCAGCCAGCGGCCTCTCTCGGGGCTCGGCCGGTACTCGGTCGTTCACCCGGTTACAACGCCACCCACCCGCCAGCGATTCCACCGTCAGGGTGCCGCCCACCACCCCCGAACCGGACACCCCACCCACACGCCGGACCGGACACCACGGCTGACAAGTTGCCCGCACTCCGGCCCAGCCTCGGCAGCATCTCGGAGCCCTTCGCCAGGCGGCCTCCCTCCGCATCCCGAGAGCCGGCCGTAGATCTTGGTACGAAAGTGCC
>NZ_WBKS01000265.1:0-760 GCF_008868145.1 Micromonospora sp. AMSO1212t | reverse complement strand
GCCCGTTGTAGGGCACCACGGTGAAGTCCTTCAACGACACCCAACCCGACCGCGGCTGCGCCAACGCACCCGTCGACGACCACCGGTACGACGACGGCAGATTGCACGTGCCACCCGGAGGCGGCGTCGTGGGCGGTGCCGTGGTCGGCGGCGCGGTGGTCGGTGGCGCGGTGGTGGGTGGCGCGGTGGTGGGTGCGCCGGTCGGCGTGGTGGTGCCGCCGGTGCAGGTCACCCCGTTGAGCGCGAAGCTGGTCGGCACCGGGTTGCTGCTGGTCCAGGAGCCGTTGAAGCCGAACGAGGTGCTGCCGTTGGTCGGGATCGACCCGTTGTAGTCGACGTTGCGCGCGGTGACCGCGGACCCGCTCTGGGTCAGGCTCGTGTTCCACGACTGGGTCACCGTCTGCCCGGCGCCGAACGACCACGTCAGCGTCCAGCTCGACAGCGGGTCGCCCAGGTTCGTGATGGTGACGTTGGCGCCGAAGCCGCCCTGCCACTGCGACGGGATCGCGTAGTTGACCGAGCACCCCGCGGCGGCGGCCCCGGCGGGCAGCGCCACGGCGACCGTCGCCGACGCGAGCAGCGCGGCGCCGGCCGATGCCAATATGGCATTGACTGACCTAGATCTGGACATGAACTGACCTCCTGGCGGGCGGCGGCTCTGGCATTGGCGGTGGCGATTGTGTTGTGAGCGTTAACAGCCGCGTTAGGGATGTTACGGGAGCGCTCCCACGCACTCAACAACTCATTTCCGCGCCCACCG
>NZ_WBKS01000264.1:0-768 GCF_008868145.1 Micromonospora sp. AMSO1212t | reverse complement strand
AGGTGTCGGCTTACCCGGACCACTACGCCCAGTGGGAGCAGCAGGCCGCCGACCTCGTCGCCCAGCACTGGAACAAGTAAGACACACGCGTGAAGGCCGGCACCCCGAACCCGGGGTGCCGGCCTTCTCACGTCTGCGCGACCCGTCCGGGTGAACCAAGAGCGGTAGCCGTGGTGCTGGTGGTAGCGGCGGAGGTTGGATGCGGGACATGGACGAGGTGGACGTCGCGGCACTGCGGCAGGCGTACGACGAACTGCTCGCGGAGATCGACGCGGGCGGGTTCGGGCCGCCGCCGGAGGGTCAGTTGAGCGCCGAGCAGATCGTGGCCCACCTCGCCGCCAACGACGAGCTGATGAGCGAGGCGACCGAGGCGGTGCTGGCGGGCTCGCCGTTCGCCTACTACGACCTGGACACCATCCATCGGCCGCAACTGGACGCTCTGGTCTCCGAGTGCGGAGGGCTGGACGGCCTGGCCGCGTTGTTCCGGGCCACCAGTCAGAAGCTGTGCGCGCTGGCCGAGCGGCTCGGCCCGGCGGCGGAGACGCCGGTGGAGACGGTGCTGCGCGAGGGCTTCGACCTGGACGTGGACGACTCGCTGCCGTGGGGCAGAGCCCTGGACCTGCACATCCGCGTGCACCTGCCGCTGCATCTCACCCAGCTCCGCGCCCTGCGCCGCCAGCCCCACCTCGCCTGACGGTCAGGCCGCCACACCCGCCGATCATGCAGTTGTGGCAGTGGACAACTCCGGCACGCCCGGCCTTCCAGGCG
>NZ_WBKS01000263.1:0-785 GCF_008868145.1 Micromonospora sp. AMSO1212t | reverse complement strand
GTCGGGGGTGAGTTCGGCCCGGTCGGGTCAGTCGAAGAAGCGGGCCAAGTGGGAGGAGGGCGGGGCGGGGGCGTCTGCGGGCAGCGGAGTGAGGTCGGCGAAGATCGAGGCGCCGTCGCAGCCGACGTGCAGCGGATACCAGCGTGGCGTACCCGGTGGGCGCTGACCGCAGATTCCCTTGAACGTCTGCACGTCCAGCAGGCGTACGTGAGTCGGGTCGGCCACCGCGTTGACGTGCCGCCACCACGGGCTCATCACGTGCAGCACCCCGCCCGGCCGCAGCACCCGGTGGCACTCGTCGAACAGCGGCAGGAAGTCGATCAGGTGCTCGACGATGTGCACCGCGAAGAACACGTCCACCGAGTCGTTCCGCAGCGGCAACGATCCGGCGAGGTTGGCGACCGCGTTCACCCCCGGCGCCGGATAGATGTCCAGCCCCAGGTTGCCCGGCCACTGCTTGGTCGCCCCGCAGCCCAGGTCGACCACCACCGGCGCCCGCCCGGCCACGGCGACCCGGCACCAGACCCCGAGTACGCCGGACAGCCGGCCGATCAGTTCCCGTACCAGCCGTAGCTGTCCCGGATCGGCGACCTCACCGGTGAGGTGCGCGACTCCCCGGTCGAAGCGCACCTCGACGGCCGTTCCGCGCAGCCGCTCGTCGTGCCGGACCATGTCGGCCCACGCCTCGGCGAGGAAGCCGTCGGTCTGCCGGAGTCGCTCACCCGAGAGCGCGGTCTGCCCCATCGCCACCATGCGCCACCTCCGGCGGCCCGTTACCCCCTTTC
>NZ_WBKS01000262.1:0-827 GCF_008868145.1 Micromonospora sp. AMSO1212t | reverse complement strand
CGTCGTTCGCGGGGACGTCGGTGAAGTGGCACGACTGGTTCGCCCTGTCCGGAGAGACACCGCTGACCGCAGACGTCAACGGCGACGGACGAGACGACGCGATCGTGTTCACCCACGGCACCACCGCCGACGTCCACGTCGCCCTCTCCACCGGCACATCGTTCGCCGCCTCCGCCAAATGGCACGACTGGTTCGCCCCCGGCACCGAGGTCCCCGCCGTCGGCGACGTCAACGGCGACGGCCGCGACGACATCATCACCTTCACCCACGACACCAACGCCGACGTCTACGTCGCCCTGTCCACCGGCACATCCTTCACCGGCACCGCGGTGAAGTGGCACGACTACTTCTCCATCCCCGGCGAATACCCCGCCATCGGCGACGTCAACGGCGACGGTATGGACGACATCATCACCTTCACCCAAGGCCCCGCCACCGCAGCCGACGTCATCGTCGCCCTCTCCACCGGCACCAGCTTCGGCCCACCCCAGAAATGGCACGACCTGTTCGCCGTCGGCACCGAACAACCCCGCGTCGCAGACATCAACGGCGACGGACGCGACGACATCGTCACCTTCACCTGCAACACCGACGCCGACGTCTACGCCGCCACCTCCACCGGCACCGGCTTCACCGGCACCACCATCAAATGGCACGACTTCTTCTGCCTACCCGGCGAATTCCCCTACCTCGCCGACGCCAACGGCGACGGCAAACACGACCTCATCGTCTTCACCAAAAACACCACCAACGACATCTACGTCGCCCTCTCCACCGGCACCACCTTCGCCCCCAGCACCAAATGGCACGACTACTTCGGCCTCACC
>NZ_WBKS01000261.1:0-830 GCF_008868145.1 Micromonospora sp. AMSO1212t | reverse complement strand
ACCTGTTGTAGTGCTCCGGGTTCAGGCCGACCAGTTCCAGCAGTTCCTGGACGCGGTGTTTGACGCCGCCGGGCGGGGTGATCCGGTTGACCTGCAACGGCATCGCCACGATCCGCCCGACCGTGTGTCGGGGGTTCAACGACGCGTACGGGTCCTGGAAGATGATCTGCAGGTCCTGCCGCAGCGCGCGCAACTCACGACGCCCACCGCGGGTGATGTCCCGGCCGGCGAAGGTGATCGACCCGGCGGTGGGTTCCAGCAGACGCACCAGCATCCGCCCGGTCGTGGTCTTCCCACACCCCGACTCCCCCACCAGCCCGAGGGTCTCGCCGGGGCGCACGTCGAAGTCCAGCCCGTCGACCGCCCGCACCGCACCCCGCGCGCGCAGCCCTTGCCGGACGGGGAAGTGCTTCGTCAGCCCCCGCACCGACAGCAACGGCTCACTGTCCGGCGCCGCAAGGACGGCCGCACCCCGCCGGCCGTCGACCGCGCCCGTCGTGTCCTGGTCAGCACTCATCGGGCCACCCCCACCTGCGCGACCTCGTCGCGGTAGATCCGCTCCCGCGCGGCGACCGGCAGGTGACACGCCACCCGATGCCCTGCCGCCCCCGCCGCGACCAACTCCGGAACCTCCGTGCGGGACCGGTCGCCGTTCACGTCGGCCCAACGGCAGCGTGGGTGGAACGCGCACCCCGACGGCAGATTGATCAACGACGGCGGGTTGCCCGGGATCGGCACCAGGTCCGCGTCCGCGTCACCGTGCAACGACGGCACACTCGACAACAACCCCCACGTGTACGGATGCTGCGGCGCCCGCAACACCCGCTCCA
>NZ_WBKS01000260.1:0-876 GCF_008868145.1 Micromonospora sp. AMSO1212t | reverse complement strand
GCCGCTCGACCCGCCGTGCACCGACGAGGAACCGCTCTGGAGTCCCGTCGGTCAGCTCACGCTCGACCTGGCCGACCCGCGTCGCCGTGCCACCGCACGCCCCGCCGGCCGCGCCCCGGACCCGGCACCCGCCTGGCCCCGCTGGTCCGGCGCGCAGGCATCAGCCCTCGCCTCCGCCACACCCGAGGGAGCGCGGGCGGCGCACCGGTTCGTGCGCACCTTCCTGGAGATCGTGAACGGCTTCCGCCCACCCGGCCAGATCCGGCCGCTCTGCCTGCCCGAGTCGGCCGGCCCGGTGGCGGCCGAGCTGACCCGCGCGGCCCGCCGGGTGACCCCGGTCCGCCGCCGTACCGCCCGGCCGGCGCTGCTGCTGCGACGCCTGCGTGTGTGCGAGCCCCGCGCGGGCGCGGTCGAGGCCACCGCCGTGTTCGCCGGTGCCGGAGGCGCGAGCTGGGCGGTCGCGATACGCCTGGAACGCCGCCGAGGCACCTGGCTGTGCCAGGTTCTCGACGTCCTCTGAGCCCGGTCGTCGCCTCCCCGACCTGGCTCGACGCGCCGCGGCCACCCGCGCCGATCTGTGAGCGGGCGTAGTCAACAGGCCCCGGCTCCGGCTCCGACTCCGACTCCGACTCCGACTCCGGCGAGATCTTGGTACCAAACGGCCCTCATAGGGGCCCTTTCCTACCAAGATCTTCATCGCTCCCGAAAGACGGAACGCCAATCTCGCTTGTCGGGAGGCTCGCCGCAGGAACCAACCGAGCGAGGATCTCCGGCCCGCGCCACCCTCGCGATCTTGCATTTTCGGTCCTCCGATAACGCCCCGAATCGGGCGCAACGGGGGCCGCAACTACAAGATCGCGGAGTGGGGAGGGTGCG
>NZ_WBKS01000259.1:0-911 GCF_008868145.1 Micromonospora sp. AMSO1212t | reverse complement strand
AGCAGTCCGGGTCGGTAGGGCAGGAGGCCGTAGTCGCCGCCGGAGTTGGGGGAGCGGCCCTGGTAGAGCAGTTGGAGGTTGCAGGGGTCGACGGTGAAGGTCTGGTCGGCGGTGGTGCGGATCAGTTCGCCGTGGCTGATGTCGTTGGTCCAGGTCGCGCCGCTGTTGGCCTTGCCGGCGAACGGGTTGGACTCGGTGGCGGCCTGGGGGGTCCAGGAGCCGTTCAGGCTGGTGGCGGTGAAGGACCGGAAGTAGCGGCCCTGTGAGCCGATGGCCTCGACGATCATCAGGTAGCGGGTCTGGCCCTGCAGCTTGTAGACCTGCACGGCTTCGAACAGGTTGTTCGTGGAGTCCGACATGATGGTGGTGTAGTTCGACCCGAAGCTGCCCGGGAAGTTCCCGATCGGCATGCTGGAGCGGTAGATCTTGCCGTTGTCACCGGCGAAGAACAGGTACATGTTCTGGTCGTCGGCGATCAGCGTCTGGTCGATCGGGCCGGTGCCGGAACCGGAGATGCTGCCGGTGAACAGCGGCTGCGCCGAGGACCACCCGTTCGGGTTCGTCGGGTTGGTCGAGGTGCGGTAGGAGAACGCGGTCGGGCCCCACTGGTAGGCCAGGACCCAGATGTTGCGCGGCGCGAAGTAGAACAACGTCGGCGCGACGGTGCCCGACGACATCGCGTTCTGCGACGCGGAGGCCATCTGCGACCAGTTCGAGAACAGGCCGAAGTTCATCGACCCCCACGACGAACCGGTGTCATGGGTGGTGGCGTAGACCAGGTGCTGCCCGTTGTAGGGCACCACGGTGAAGTCCTTCAACGACACCCAACCCGACCGCGGCTGCGCCAACGCACCCGTCGACGACCACCGGTACGACGACGGCAGATTGCACGTGCCACCCGGAGGCGGCGT
>NZ_WBKS01000258.1:0-938 GCF_008868145.1 Micromonospora sp. AMSO1212t | reverse complement strand
TAGGGCGTGTCCTGTCGATCATGGGAGCCAGATGACGGCAGCGATCAGGACGAGGCCGGCTCGGTAGAGGGATGCGCGTTTGGCGTATCGCGTTGCCAGGTCACGCCACTGCTTGAGCCGGTTGAAGCAGCGTTCCACGACGTTGCGTTTCTTGTAGATCGCCTTGTCGAAGGCCGGTGGTCGCCCGCCGTGGCTGCCCTTGGCGGCCCGGCGAGCGACCTGGTCGCTGCGTTCCGGGATGACGTGCCGGATCCCGCGTTGTCGCAGGGCTCGCCGGGTCGAGTCATGTGCATAGCCCTTGTCCGCGATCAGCACCTCCGGTCGCTTGCGGGGCCGACCCGGCCCGCGCTCATTGACGCGGATCGCGTCCAGCAGCGCCAGGAGCTGCGGGTTGTCGCCGGCTTGGCCGGGGGTGAGCAGGATCGACAGCGGCCGTCCGCGTCCGTCGACCGCGAGGTGGATCTTCGTGCTCAACCCGCCGCGGGACCGGCCGATGGCCTCGCCATCTTGCGCACCAGGCGTCGCCGCACTTGCCGGGGAGCCCCCTTTTTGCGGGCGCCAGCGGCATGCTGATGCGCCCGCACGATCGACGAGTCGATGCTGATCGTCCACTGGACCGGCGTGCCGTCATCGTGCACCTGCGCCGCCGCGAGGATCCGATCCCACGTCCCGTCAGCGGTCCAGCGGCGCAGACGCTCATGACAGGTCTTCCACGGCCCGAAGCGTTCCGGCAGGTCACGCCACGGCGCACCCGTACGCAGCTTCCACAGGATCCCGTTGATGACCTGCCGGTGATCCCGCCACCGCCCCCGCGCCCCACCAGGTTCCGGTAGCAACGGCGCGATCACCGCCCACGCCTCATCGGTCAACTCACCACGACGCACCACCGGCACATCGTCAACGATCAACCACTACATGATCGGCAGGACACGCCCTAG
>NZ_WBKS01000257.1:0-952 GCF_008868145.1 Micromonospora sp. AMSO1212t | reverse complement strand
GGGGCGGATTGACGACGGACCCGGGCGGGCGGGGGGCCGCCCGCCCGGGTCGCCAGGCGGATCAGGTGTGGCCGGGGCCGGTGGCCCTGTCGCCACTGCCGTCTCAGCCGTTGCAGCAGGCGATGCTGATGCTGCTGGACTGCGGCGGGACCGCGTGGCGGGTGCCGTTCTGCGTGGCCATGGCCTGCAGGTTGAGGAGCTTCGTCATGGGGGTTCCCCTCCTTCGTGGGTGTGGTGGTCGGGCCTCCGGTGTCGTCCGGAGGGCCGTCGGCGGGTCCGACGGTGTTTGTGGGTGCCGGCTGGTTCAGCTCGCGGCGAGGAGGTGGTCGGTGGACGCGACGTGGGTGGGCGCGTCGAGGAAGGGCAGTGTGACTCCGGTGCGATGCAGCGCGGCGTGCATCGCGGACAGGATTCCGGCGCCGCCGGCGGCCAGGTCGGTCGAGATGCGCAGCAGGGTGTCGCCGGGGAACGCGAGGCGGCCGTCGAGGGCGTACGCGTGCCAGGCGAGCCGGGTCAGGTGCGCCGGGTGGTGGCGGGCCGCGCCGTCGCGGACGAGGCCGACGGGACGCATGGCGCGCGGTCGGTCCGGTGGTGGGTCGTCGGCGAGCAGGGCGGCGGTGGCGAGCAGTCCGGCGCGGCCGTGGAAGAGGCCGGGCAGCAGGACGAATTCGACGTCGACGGTCCGGCGGACGGTGGTGACGACGTCGCGCAGCCAGGGGCGTTCGCCGTGGTGGAGCAGCGTGTGTGCGGCGACGGCGATGCCGGAGCTGCCTTCGTCGAGGTAGAACAGTCGTCGTGCGCCGTCGCGTACGTGAAGGTTGCCTCTGTCGTCGCGGACGGTGTGTTCGAGGTCGCGGCGGACGGCGGTGCGGGCGGCGCGCAGCCAGGTGGGGTCGCCGGTGGCTTCGTGGAGCCGGGTGAGGAGGACGGCCGGGCCGGACCAGCCGCGGAG
>NZ_WBKS01000256.1:0-1025 GCF_008868145.1 Micromonospora sp. AMSO1212t | reverse complement strand
CTCGGAGATTGGAATAAGAGACAGGGACACGAGCGCGAACCGGGTGACCGCGTCCGGGTGGTCGGCGATCTTGTCGGCCAGCACTGCCAGCCGGTGCCGGGTCGCGCCGATCGGGGCGCAGATGGCGGCGTCGTACTCGCCGCTCGCCGCTCCGGCCGCGGCGGCGCCGTTGGAGAGCACGTCGACCACTGTGGCGTCGGGCAGGTGCTCCCGCAGCCAGCCCCGGCACTGGGTGGACGCCTGCGGGTGGGCCGCGACGGAGCGGACGTCGGACAGCGTGGTGCCGGCGCGGGCGGCCAGCACGAACTCCACCGGCAGGACCACCTCGCGGGTGATCACCAGCGGGTCGCCCTCGACCAGTTCGTCGAGCGTCACCCCGACCGCGCCGCCGATGGAGTTCTCCAGCGGCACCAGCGCCGCGTCCGCCTCCCCGGCGCGTACCGCGTCGAGCGCCTCACCGACGCTGCGGGCCGGCGTGCGGTCCCCGCGCTCGGCGGCGGGCACGGTACGCAGGGCCTGTTCGGCGAAGGTGCCCTCGGGGCCCAGGTAGACGAAGCGGGTCGGCGGTGTTCCCGGCATGCCGACCAGCCTACGCACCCGGCGTGCCGTCGCAGGCCAGGGTACGGATGCCGATCGGCGCCACGGTCCGTACCTCGACGCCGCACACGTCCGTGCCGGCGGTGACCAGCCTCGGCGTGCCGGTCTCGCCACGCGTGACCACCTGCAACTCCTCGTGCCCGGTGACAGTCAGCACCGTGTACTGCCAGCCCTCGGCGCAGAGCGGACCGGTCGCCACCGTCACCTTGACGTCCCGGGGCAGCACGCCTGCGGATCCGCGCAGCAGCGCGACGATCCGGTCGCCGGACGGCCGCCCCCGGCAGGGCGCCGCCGAGGCCGGCGCGGACGGCGAGAGCGTGGGCGGGAGGACCGGGGCCGGTGGGGTCGGCGTCGCGCTCGGGCTGGGCGTGGCAGTCGCCGACGGGACCGGGACGGGTGTGGCGGCCGCGGGTGGTGCGCGTAGCTCG
>NZ_WBKS01000255.1:0-1044 GCF_008868145.1 Micromonospora sp. AMSO1212t | reverse complement strand
GGAGGTGCCTACGACGTTCGTGGCGCGTACCCGGTAGTGGTAGGTGGCTCCGCGGGCCAGGCCGGTGTTGGTGAAGCCGCGGCCGGTTACGTGGAACGTCGCCGGTTCGCGGGTGAAGGCGGCGTCGGTGGCGCGCTGCACGATGAACCCGGCGCCCGGTCCGGCCGGCGTCGGCGCCGACCAGCTCACCGTCACGGTCGCGGTGTCCGGCCCGGACACGCTCGCGGTGACGCTCACCCCGGTCGGCGCGACCGGGCGGGCCGGAGTGGTCACTGTGGCCACAGTCGACCAGGGGGAGGCGGCACCCAAGTACGTCGTGCGTACCCGGTAGTAGTACGTGGTGTCCGGCGCGACGGCCGGGTCCACGTGGGCCTCGCCCACGGCGATGGCTGTGGTGCCCGGACCGCTGGTGAACGTCGGGTTGGTGGCCCGCTGCACGTCCACTCCGGTGGCGAAGGAGTGGTTGGCCCAGCGCAACGCCACGCGCAGCGGCGCGGTCGGCGGCAGCACCGCGGTCAGCCGGGTCGGCGCGGCCAGGTGCACCGCCGCCGGTACCGCGTTGGACCAGGACGAGCAGCTCACCGCGTTCTCGGCCCGGATCCGGTAGTGGTAGGTGACGCCGGGGGTGACTGTCGCGTCGGTGTAGCGGGTGGCGGTGGCGGCCACCGTGATCTCGGTCAGCCCGGTGGTGAAGGTGCTGTCGGTGGCGCGTTGCAGCCGGTGGCTGGTGGGTACGGGACGGCTGCCGTTGCCGGTCCAGGTCAGCGCGATGGCGGGTAGCGCGGTGGCGCTGCCGGGCGCCGGGGTGGCGGTGAGCCCGGTCGGCGCCTTGGGGGCGACGCGCAGGACCAGTGGGCGGCTCATGCCCTGGTCGCGCAGTCCGGCCGAGCGGGTCTGCCAGCGGTACTCCCAGCCCAGGTTCACCAGCTGGTTGACCACGACCGCGGGGCGGCCGTCGACCGGGCTGACCGGGCCGGCGTCCAGCCGCGCGCCGGCCGGGCGGGTCGGGTCGAGCAGCCGTACGCTGTCGCCGATCTTGAACGG
>NZ_WBKS01000254.1:0-1063 GCF_008868145.1 Micromonospora sp. AMSO1212t | reverse complement strand
TTCAGCGCCGGCAACCCCCAGGGCCGGGCGAGCGTGCCGGCCGAGGCGCGTCCGGTGGACACCTCGCGGCCGACCCGTACCGTCGGCAGCGGCACCCCGGCGAGCTGCACCTCGGAGGCGGTGGTGAAGGCCGTCGCGGCCGGCGGCGTCATCACGTTCGACTGCGGGCCCGCGCCGGTGACCATCACCATGAAGACCACCGCCAAGGTGGTGAACTCGCACGGCCCGCGCGTCGTGCTGGACGGCGGCGGCAAGGTCACGCTGAGCGGTGGCGGCAAGCGCCGCATCCTCTACATGAACACCTGCGACAAGGCGCAGGGCTTCACCACCTCGCACTGCCAGAACCAGGACCACCCGCGGCTCACCGTGCAGAACCTGACGTTCGTCGACGGGGACGCCACGGGCGATCGCACCGAGGGCGGTGGGGGCGGCGCGATCTTCGTCCGGGGCGGGCGGTTCGCCGTGATCAACTCACGGTTCGTCGACAACCGCTGCGACCGCGCCGGGCCGGACCTCGGCGGCGCGGCGCTGCGCGTGCTCAGCCAGTTCGAGAACAAACCGGTGTACGTGGTGAGCAGCACCTTCACCGGCGGGGTGTGCGCCAACGGTGGGGCGCTGAGCAGCATCGGCGTCTCCTGGACGGTGCTGAACAGCGTCTTCCGGGACAACCGGGCGGTCGGCACCGGCGCGAACCCGGCCCGGGGCGGCACGCCGGGCGGCGGTAGTGGCGGCGCGATCTACTGCGACGGCAACGAGTTCGCGGTGCGGATCGCCGGCACGGTGATCGAGGACAACAGCGCGAACGAGGGCGGCGGCGCGGTCTTCTTCGTCAGCAACAACCGCACCGGCACCCTGAACATCGACAGCAGCACCCTGCGGAGAAACCCCAGCCGAGGCTTCGAGACAAAGGGCCACCCCGGCATCTTCTTCCTGGGCGCCCAGATCTCCTGACGACCCGGCCTCTTCCCGCCCGCCCTGCCGGCCTCACCTCGCGCGTGCCCCCTTGACTTTGTGATCAAGGAGTTTGCGTCCTAGTCGATCTCTGGGAGGGACACAAACTCCT
>NZ_WBKS01000253.1:0-1185 GCF_008868145.1 Micromonospora sp. AMSO1212t | reverse complement strand
GAGAATGGGGCGCAGTGTTCGGAGCGGAGACTGTGGGGGTGGACGGGCCGGTGGCGGGCGAGGGCGGGCGGGAGTTGCGGGCGGACTGTTCGCGCTGCGCCGGGGTGTGCTGCGTCGCGCCGGCGTTCACCGCGTCGTCCGACTTCGCCGTCGACAAGCCCGCCGGGCGGCCCTGCCCGAACCTGCGCGCCGACTTCCGCTGCGGCATCCACACCGAGCTGCGGCAACGCGGCTTCCCCGGGTGCACCGTCTTCGACTGCTTCGGCGCCGGTCAGCACCTCACCCAGCACACGTTCGCCGGCCGCGACTGGCGCGCCGACCCGGCCACCGCGCAGCGGATGTTCGGCACGTTCGCGGTGCTGCGACCGCTGCACGAGTTGCTGTGGTACCTGACCGAGGCGGTACGCCTGACCCGGCCCGGGCCGCTGCGCGACGAACTGACCTCCGCGCTCGACGAGACCGGCCGGCTCACCGACGGCACCCCTGACGAACTGCTCGCCCTCGACGTCGACGCGCACCGGGAGCGCGCCAACCGCCTGCTGTCCCGCGCCGCCGAACAGGCCCGCGCCGGACGGGCCGGCCCGGACCGCCGGGGCGCGATGCTGATCGGGGTGGACCTGCGCCGCACCCCGCTGACCGGGGCGAACCTGCGCGGCGCGTGCCTGATCGGCGCCGACCTTCGGGGCGTACGCCTCGGCGCCGCCGACCTGACCGGCGCGGACCTGCGCGGGGCCGACCTGCGCGGCGCGGACCTGGGCGAGTGCCTGTTCACGCACCAGTCGCAGCTCGACGCCGCACGCGGCGACCACCGCACGGTGCTGCCGCCAGGGCTACGTCACCCGGCCCACTGGTCCCTGACGCTGACCCCGGCCGGCCCTCGCTCCCGCCCGCGCCGTCGCCGCCCCAGCTGACGCCGCCCCGGCTCGGCCACCTGTCTCCGCACCCGGCACCCGGCACCCGGCACCCGGCACCCGGCACAGCGTTGATCAAGGAGTTTGTGTCCCCACCAGCCCCTCCCCAAGCCACAAACTCCTTGATCACCGCGGCTGAGGCGCCCCTCTCCCAGCACCCGCACCGGCCCACCCGACCGACCTCGGCGGTGATCAAGGGGTTTGTGTCCCGATCCAGCCCTGAACCTGACACAAACTCCTTGATCAACCACGAGGCCGGGCCCGAGGACGAGGG
>NZ_WBKS01000252.1:0-1244 GCF_008868145.1 Micromonospora sp. AMSO1212t | reverse complement strand
CGAGCGTCTCGGCGCCCCGCCGGGCGGCCGCGCCCGCCGACTCCAGCACCACGGCGGCCACCCCGTCGCCCAGCAGCAGGCCCTTGCGGCCGGCGCTGAACGGGCGTACCGCGCCGTCGGCGGCGAGCGCCCGGCCGGCGTCGAACAGCGCGTACTGGTCCGGTTCGACCAGGTAACCGGCCGCGACCACGACCCGTTCCAGGTCGCCCCGGCGGATCAGCGCCGCCGCGTCGGCGACCGCGCTGCTCGCCGACACGCAGGCGGTGGTGTAGATCCGGGTACGCCCGCCGAGGCCGCACCGCGCGGCCAGGTGCCCGGCGAGCGCCGGCACCGTCGGCTCGTTGCACCCCTGAGGTACGGGCAGCGAGTACGGCCCGCCGTGGGTGGCCAGGAACAGGGCCGACTCCGCCCGCCCGGCCCGGTCCAGTCCGGCGGCCCGGGCGGCGGTGTCGATCGCGTCGGCCAGCTCGCCGGCGAGCGTGCCGACGTCCGGCGCTGTGGCCGCCACCGTCACCCGGCGGCCCGTGGTGTCGAAACGGCGCACCGGCGCGAACGCCGGGGTGCCGGTGAGCACCCCGGCCAGCAGCGCGTCGGCGCCCCTGCCGAGGGCGCTGAGCGCGTACGTGCCGGTGATCCGTACGGTCTCCCGCTCAGCCATCTGCGGGAGCGGTGAGAGAGCCACGGAACACGGCGAGCGCGTCGTCGACGGTGCGGACGCCGGCGAGCTGGTCGTCGCTCAGGTCCAGCCGGGTGTCGTAGCGCTGCTCGACCATGTGTACCAGCCAGGCCAGCTCCATCGAGCCGAGCCGGTCCGGCACCTGGTCGGCGGGGCTCGCGGTCAGTTCGGCGAGCATGCTCACCAGGTCAGCTCGCCCCAGGTCGGGCTGACCGGACATCAGGACTTGTCGCTGTTCGCGGCCACCCGGTCGGTGACCATCGTGGTGAACTCGCCGACCGTCATCAGCGCCAGCTTCTCCGACTCGTCGTCGGCGAACTTCAGGCCGTAGCGGTCCTCGACGCGGACCGCGAGGTCGGCCAGGGCCAGCGACTCCAGGTCGACGCCGGAGGGGCCGAGCGTGGTGTCGTCGTCGAGCTCCTCCACGTCGTAGTTCATGTCGGCGAGCTGTTCGACGACGAAGGTGCGGACCTCGTCTCGCATGGGTTCAGACCTCTTCTCCGTGGCTGACGGTGCCCGGTCGGGACACCGCGTGCGTGGGAACCGGCGGGGTCGGGCGCGCGGGTGG
>NZ_WBKS01000251.1:0-1252 GCF_008868145.1 Micromonospora sp. AMSO1212t | reverse complement strand
GTCGATGACGGCGGCGAGCACGACGCGGGGTTCGTCGCGGAGCAGGACGAGTCCGCCGCCGGGGCCTGGTGCGTAGATGGGTGAGCGGACGGGGGCGGCGCGCAGCCGGGTGACCTGCCAGGAGCGGACGGGGTGGCGGCTGATCAGGCCGATGCCGTAGAGGGGTTCGCCGTGGCCGTCGTCGTCGTGGGTGAGGGGGCGGAACTGTTCGCCGGGGGTGCCGACGACGGCGGCGGCGAAGCGGTGGTGGTCGGCGTGCAGGGCGCGGGCGGCCACCGCGGTGAGGTCGAGTTTGCCGCTGCGGGTCTGGTCGCGGTCGACTTCCTGGAGGGCGAGGACGTCGGCGTCGAGGTCGGTGACGGCGGCGGTGAGCCGGTCGGGGTCGACGAGCCCGTCGGTGAGGGAGCGGCCGTGCAGCAGATTGAAGGTGGCCAGGCGCACCTGGACACCCTACGTCGTCGTGGGAGTCTTGCCGGGTGCTGAAACTGTTGTGCTGTTCGATGCTGGTGTTCGTGGCGGTGGGGTCGGTCGGGGTGTGGTTGCGGCGTCGCCGGGGGCGGTGAGGCTGGCCACAGGTGGTCTCGTCGCTGGTGGTGGCGTGGGCAGAATGCGGCGGTGGATGCCCTGTCGTTGACGACGTTGCTGACCGCTGCCCTTCTGGCCGGGTGGGTGGACGCGGTGGTGGGCGGCGGCGGTCTGTTGTTGTTGCCGGCGTTGCTGGTGGCGGCGCCGGGTGTGCCGGTGGCGACGGCGTTGGGCACGAACAAGCTGGCGGCGATCTTCGGTACGTCGACGGCGGCGGTGACGTACGCGCGGCGCACGAAGCTGGACTGGGCGGTGGCGGGTCCGGCGGCCGGGTTGGCGGTGCTGACGGCGGGGTTGGGTGCGGCGTTGGCGGGGGCGGTGCCGGGCAGCGCGTACCGGCCGGTGGTGCTGGTGGTGCTGGTGGCGGTGGCGGTGTTCGTGCTGGCGCGGCCGTCGCTGGGTGTGGTGGCGTCGCCGCAGCGGCGTACCCCGAAGCGGGTGGTGGTGGCGGTGGCGGTGGCCGGTTTGGGCATCGCCCTGTACGACGGGTTGATCGGGCCGGGTACCGGGACGTTCCTGGTGCTGGCGTTCACGGCGATTCTGGGTTCGGATTTCGTGCACGCCTCGGCGATGGCGAAGGTCGTGAACGCGGGCACGAATCTGGGTGCGCTGGTGGTGTTCGGGTTGACCGGGCACGTGTGGTGGACGCTCGGTGCGGCGATGGCGG
>NZ_WBKS01000250.1:0-1267 GCF_008868145.1 Micromonospora sp. AMSO1212t | reverse complement strand
CGGGTCGTACCCGATCCGGCCCGCCCGCCCGGGTGGACGCGCCGGATCGGGTACGACCCGGAGCGACCTGATCCGCGTGCAACCGCCGGAGCCGCATCGGGGTGTCGTGTGGTGAGAGCGGACACGGGAGGTGGGCATGGACGGCCCCGAGGACTTCGACGCCTTCTACACGGCGACCGCGCGGCGGGTCGTGCACCACGTCTACGCGCTCTGCGGCGACCTGGCCGAGGCCCAGGACGTGACGCAGGAGGCGTACGCGCGGGCCTGGCAGCGCTGGTCGACAGTCGGAGCGTACGAGGATCCGGAGGGCTGGGTGCGGACGGTGGCCTGGCGCCTGACGGCCAACCGGTGGCGCGGCCTGCGGCGCTGGTTCGCGGCGCGGGCGCGGCTGGGCCGGGAGACTCCGGCGCCCGGGCCCAACCCGGACCGGGTGGCGTTGCTGGCGGCGTTACGGCAACTGCCCGACGCGCAACGGCTGGTCGTCGTCCTGCACCACCTCCACGACCTGCCGGTGGCGGAGATCGCCCGGACCACCGGCATGCCCGAGGGGACTGTCAAGTCGTACCTGTCCCGGGGCCGTACCGCGCTCGCCGTTCTACTGACCGACGACAAGGAGGAAGTCGATGTCGGCACGCATTGGTGAGGCTCTGCGGGAGTTGGAGCAGGACATGACCGGGCTGCGGCTCAGCCCGGCGGCCGAGGTGCGCGCACGGGCGCGCGCCAGGAGCCGGCGACGGGCCACGGTTCTGGCGGGGGTGGCCGCGGTGACTGTCACCGGCGGCGCCGCGACCATGGCGACGCTGTCCGGACCGGCGGCGCCGATGCCGTCCGCCGGCAGCGCGGCCACCCCGTCCGCCTCGGCGTCGGCCGCGTGTCGGGCCGACCCTCCGGTACGGCTGGACGTCGTCTTCCGGCCCGGTGCCGGCGCGCCGCAACTCGGCGAGGTCGACTACCGGATCGGGCAGGCGCGCGGGGACACCGGGCTGCGCTGCCGCGGCACCACTGCCGCGGCCCGGCCGGACGCCGACGGACGGGTCGTCCTGTCGGTGCTGCTGGCGGACGGTGAGGACCCGGCGCCGATCCGGGCCGCGGTGGAGAAGCTGCCCGGCGTGGAGCGGGTGGTGACCGTCGACGGGTGAGCGGATGCTCCTATGGATGTCAAGGGGTGTTGAGGGCGGTGTAGTCGGCGAGGAGGGCGGTGTGGACCTCGCGGATGATGTAGCGCTTGAGGCAGCGGATGATCTCTTTGTTGGTGAGGCCTTGTTTG
>NZ_WBKS01000249.1:0-1325 GCF_008868145.1 Micromonospora sp. AMSO1212t | reverse complement strand
CGGATGCTCCTATGGATGTCAAGGGGTGTTGAGGGCGGTGTAGTCGGCGAGGAGGGCGGTGTGGACCTCGCGGATGATGTAGCGCTTGAGGCAGCGGATGATCTCTTTGTTGGTGAGGCCTTGTTTGGTGCGTTTCTCTTGGTAGGCGCGGGTGCGGGGGTCGTGGCGCAGGCGGCAGAGAGCGATGGTGTGCAGGGCTTTGTTCGCGGCTCTGTCGCCGCCGCGGTTGAGGCGGTGTCGGTCGGTGCGTCCGGAGCTGGCGGGGATGGGTGCGGCGCCGCAGAGGTGGGCCAGGGCGGCTTCGCTGCGGAGCCGGTCGGGGTTGTCGCCGGCGGTGGTCAGGAGTTGACCGGCGACGTCGGGTCCGACGCCGAACAGTCCGCTGAGAGTGGGAGCGGTGCGGGTGACGGCGGGGCGTAGTCGCCGGTCGGCGAGGGTGATCTCGGCGGTGAGGGTCTGGATGCGGGCGGCGATCGCGGTGAGGGCGGCTTTGGTCGCCTCGACGGGATCGCTGAGCCGGGTGTCGTCGCTGGTGAGGCTGGCGCAGCGGTTGACCAGGTTCATGCCGGTGTGGCCGGCCAGGTCGGCGCGCAGGTTCTCGGGGGCGGCGGTGAGCAGACCGTGGAGCTGGTTGACGGCGGCGGTGCGGGCCTTGACCGCGCCGTTGCGGGCCACCCGCAGGGCGCGGATCGCCTCGACCGGTCCGGTGCGGGTCTTCGGCAGGCCACTGGCCTGTCCGGACAGGGCAGCGCGGGCGGCGGCCAGCGCGTCGATCGGGTCGGACTTGCCCTTCGTTCGCCGGGTCTTGCGGTCCGGCCGGTCGACCTCGACCACCATGATCTTCTGGCTGGTCAGGTAGCGGGCCAGACCGGCGCCGTAGGCGCCGGTGCCCTCGACGCCGATCTTCACGATCGTGCCGAAGGTTCGCAGCCAGACCAGCAACTGTCGGTAACCGGCCGCGGTGGCGGGGAACTGGCGATCACCGATTTCCCGTCCGGTCTGGTCGACCACGGCGGCGTGATGGGTCCGGCCGTGAGTATCGACGCCACCGGTGACCTTGCGCTTCTTGGCTGTCATGCTGGAACCGTCGTCCCTCTCGCTTGCACCGAACAGGGTCGGCACGCACTCGCCGGGACGGGCGGACAGGACAGTGACGGGACCTCTTGCACAGGCTCCTATCAGGTCACGACGCCCCTGCCAGTGACGTGCAGGAACGGGGTCACCCGGACCAAGCCGACGGATCCGCTCCAGGACAGCAACGTCGGTCAGGCGGTGAGTCAGACCAGGCCGGGTGACCCCACCCCTACATCCTCACTGTCAGGCGG
>NZ_WBKS01000248.1:0-1532 GCF_008868145.1 Micromonospora sp. AMSO1212t | reverse complement strand
AGATGTGTATAGGAGGCAGGTGCCGGCCACGCCGAAGCCGTCGACCACGCCCAAGCCCACGCCCACCACGCCCAAGCCGTCGACCACGCCCAAGCCCACGCCGACCACGCCGAAGCCCACCACGCCGACGCCGAAGCCGACGACGTCCAGCCCGGCGCCCAGCACGCCGCCGCCGAGCCCGACCGACTCGCCCGACCCGACGCCGAGCCAGAGCGCGAGCGCCGAGCCGGACACCAGCAGCGCCGCGCCGAGCAGCAGCAGTGTCGCCCCGTCGAACAGCACGTCCGGCAGCGGCTCCGCCAGCCCGAGCAGCAGCGCCGACTGACCCAACCGCCACTCCGGCTGTGCTCCCGGGCCGGAATATGGCACGGTGAGATCCAGGCACTTCCGGTCGGCGCCACGGCTGGAGGCGAGCGTGGGTGCGGAGGGGCGAGATGGGCGAGCAGGACGTTCCGGCGGAGAAGGTCCACCCGGGACCGACGCCCGGCCCCGCCGACCCGGCCGGCGACGACGACCGCGGCTCGGCCCCACCCGGGCCGGTAGCCGTCGCGCGGGCACGGGTGTCAGTCGCCGGCTCGGCCGTGCCGCCGCCCGCCGGTGACGAGCAGCCACGTCCGCAGGGCGGTCCCACGACGTACCGCGCGGGCACCCCGGCGGACGCCGCACCGCCGCTGGACCGGCGCCTCCCCGGCGCCACCGTGCCGCCGTCCAGTTGGTCCGCCTTCGCCGTGGCCGAACGCCAGGCGACGCCCCAGCCCGTCGCCGTGCCGCCCGCCCCGGCCGGCACGGCACCCGAGCCCGCCGCCGCACCGGCGGCGGACGGCGACGCCTCCCCGGGTACGCCCGGCAGTGCTCGCGCAGCCATCCCGGCTCCCCGCGTCTCCGGTTCCGCACGCGTGCCCGTACCTGCTCCTTCCGCCCCGGCCGTGGACGCGGTCGCAGTGGACGCCGCAGCCCCTGCCGACGCCGCCCCGGACCGCGACGCCGCCCCCGGCCGGCAGACGGACGCCTCCGAGCCGCACGACGGCTCCGGAACCTCCCCCGCCCGATCCGCCGAGCCCTCGGCAGGCGGTTCCGGCGAGTCTCCGCCGGCCACGCCCGTCACCGCACCGTCGGCCGGGTCTGCAAGCTCCCCGCCGGGCACGTCCGGCGACGCACCGCCGGCCGGGTCCGCCGACTCCCTGCCGCTTGAGGCCTCCGACGCTCCGCCGGCCTCCGCGACCGACCGCCCGGCCCCGCCCACCGGCGCCTCCGCGCCCGCTGAGCAGGCCGGACCCGCACCCGCCCGGGCCAGCGCGTCGGTGCCGGGCCTGAGCCGCGTCTCCGCCGAGGAGGTCGCCGCCTCCGTGGTGGCCGCGCCGCCCGCCGCCGCCACGGTCTACCGGGCCGGACCGGTGAACCCGGAACCGCCGGAGCCGGTCCCGCCGCCGGAGCCCGCGCAGCCCCCGGCGCCGAACGGCCCGGAGCCCGAGCCGGCGCCGACCCCGGTGCCCGGTCCGACGCCGCCGTCGCCCGCGCCGCCGGTACCCGAG
>NZ_WBKS01000247.1:0-1596 GCF_008868145.1 Micromonospora sp. AMSO1212t | reverse complement strand
GGCATGGGCGGGCTGCTCGACGCCCGCGAGCCGAGCGCCGAGATGACCGCGCTGCTCACCGCGGACGCCGACGACTACACCTGGGTCGCCGCCACGGTCGGCTCGAACAACGCCTCCGGCTACCAGCTGGCCACCGGCCGGCCGGTCATGCCGATCGGCGGTTTCAACGGCAGCGACCCGTCGCCGACGCTCGCCCAGTTCCAGCGGTACGTCGCCGACGGGCGGATCCACTACTTCCTCGGCGGCGGCGGGTTCCGGGCCAACGGCGGCAGCAACGCCTCGGCCGAGATCGCCGCGTGGGTCGCCGCGAGCTTCACCGCGACCACCGTCGACGGCGTGACCGTGTACGACCTGAGCAGCGGAAAGCAGGGCTGAGCGATGACCGGCGCGTACGCGCCCCGGGCCGCCGTGCAGGCCCGGCCCGCCGCCGGCAGCGCGGTCCTCGACGTGGTGGTCCCGGTCTACAACGAGGAGGTCGACCTCGGGCCCTGCGTCCGGCGGCTGCACGCGCACCTGACCGCGCACTTCCCGTACCCGTTCCGGATCACGGTGGCCGACAACGCCAGCGTGGACGGCACGCCGGCGGTGGCGCGGGCGCTCGCCGACGAGCTGCCCGAGGTGGGGGTGCTGCGCCTGGACGAGAAGGGACGCGGGCGAGCGCTGCGCGCCGCGTGGTCGGCCTCGCCGGCGCCGGTGCTCGCGTACATGGACGTGGACCTGTCCACCGACCTGGCCGCGCTGCTGCCGCTGGTCGCGCCGCTCATCTCCGGGCACTCGGACCTGGCCATCGGCACCCGGCTGGCCCGGACCAGCCGGGTGGTCCGGGGCGCCAAGCGGGAGGTCATCTCGCGGGGCTACAACCTGCTGCTGCGCGGCGCGCTCGCGGCGCGTTTCTCCGACGCCCAGTGCGGGTTCAAGGCGATCCGCGCCGACGTGGCCGCCGAGCTGCTGCCGCTGGTACGCGACACCGGCTGGTTCTTCGACACCGAGCTGCTGGTCCTGGCGCAGCGGGCCGGGCTGCGCATCCACGAGGTGCCGGTGGACTGGGTGGACGACCCGGACAGCCGCGTCGACATCGTCGCCACCGCGCTCGCCGACCTGCGCGGCATCGGCCGGCTGGGCCGGGCGCTGGTCACCGGGGCGCTGCCACTGGCGCAGCTGCGCGCCCAGCTCGGGCGCGGACCGCTGCCGGCACCCCCGGCGCAGGTGCCGGCCGGGTTGCCCCGGCAGCTCGCCCGGTTCGCCGCGGTGGGCGTGGCGAGCACACTCGCGTACCTGCTGTTGTTCCTGCTGGCCCGCGGCCCGCTCGGCGCGCAGCCGGCGAATCTGCTGGCGCTGCTGCTCACCGCGGTGGCCAACACGGCGGCCAACCGGCGGCTCACGTTCGGGGTGACCGGCCGCCGGCACGCCGGCCGCCACCACCTCCAGGGGCTGCTGGCGTTCGCGCTCGGCCTGGCCCTGACCAGCGGCTCCCTGGCCGTGCTGCACGCCACCACACCCCCGAGTCGAGGCTGGGAGCTGACCGTCCTGGTGGCCGCCAACCTGGCCGCCACGGCCCTGCGCTTCCTCCTTCTCCGCCTGGCCATGCACCACCGC
>NZ_WBKS01000246.1:0-1650 GCF_008868145.1 Micromonospora sp. AMSO1212t | reverse complement strand
TGCGGGGGCGGCGAGCGGGCCACCCGCCGCCCCCGCAGCATCGACCCCCGGGAGCTGGGTTTCACCCCGCGCCGGCCGGTGCCCTGGCTCGCGCCCCTGCTGCTGATCAGCACCGGCCTGCGTACGTTGCTGGCCATGCTGTTCGGGGCGTACCTGGACAAGCGCGAGTTGCAGAACGCGTTCAGCGACGGCACGTTCCGGCAGGTCGGCCCGGACGGTGGGCTCTGGCTCGACTACGTGGCCGACCTGGGTGACGGCTTCGACGCCACGTACTCGGTGGCGTACCTGCTCGCCCAGCCGGAGCTGACAGTGGACGGTCACCGGCTCCCCCGCGCGCAGACGCTGGTGATGGGCGGCGACCAGGTCTACCCGGCGGCGGGCTACGAGGCGTACGAGGACCGCTGCAAGGGCCCGTACCAGGCGGCGCTGCCGGTCGCCCCGCCGGAGAAGCCGACGCTGTTCGCGGTGCCGGGCAACCATGACTGGTACGACGGGCTGACCGCGTTCCTGCGCCTGTTCGTGCGCACCCGTGACCGGCACTTCGCCGGGTGGGGCACCGGCCAGTCCCGCTCGTACTTCGCGGTCGAGCTGCCGGCCGGCTGGTGGCTGCTCGGCCTCGACGACCAGTCCGGGTCGTACCTGGACGACCCGCAGCTCACCTACTTCGACGAGGTGGCCCGCAAGCTCACCCCGGAGTCCAAGGTGATCCTGGCGGTGCCGGCGCCGACGTGGGTCAAGGCCGTCGACCACCCCAACGCGTACGACTCGATCGACTACTTCATCCGTACCCTCGTCGCGCCGACGGGGGCGCAGGTGCGAGTGCTGGTCTCCGGCGACCTGCACCACTATGCCCGTTATGCCGGGACGGACCGGCAGCTCATCACCTGCGGCGGTGGCGGCGCCTACCTCTACCCGACCCACCGGCTGCCGGAGACGTTGGAGGTTCCGCCGCGTGACACGCTGACCCGGCGGGCCAGCAACACCCAGGAGTACGACCTGGCGGCGCGCTATCCGGACAAGGCGCGCTCCCGCCGGTACGGCTGGGGGATCTTCGCCCGGCTGCCGTTCCGCAACCCCGGCTTCACCACGCTGCTCGGCACGTTGCACACGCTGCTGATGCTGGCCATGGCCGGGGTGGCGGTGCAGCGAGTGGGCACCACCGAGCAGCGGCTGTTCAGCGTGCCGCTGGCGATCATGCTGGTGTTGGCGATGATGGGCGCGGTGTTCTTCGCCAAGCCGCCGACGGCGGGCGGGAAACGGCACGCCCGGCACTGGATCCTCGGGGTGGCGCACGGGCTGGCTCAGGTGGCGCTCGCCGCCGGGGGCACGTGGGTCTGGTTGCAGCTGCCGTTCTACGACTGGCCGTGGCCGCTGCCGGCGGTCGCCGCCGTGGTGCTCTACGGGCCGGTGAGCGGGCTGGTCGCCAGCCAGCTCGTGGCGCTCTACCTGCTGGTGGCGGGCGCGTTCGGGGTGAACCTGAACGAGTTGTTCGCGGCGCAGGGCATCGAGGACTCGAAGGCGTTCCTGCGGTTCCGGATCGACCCGGACGGCACGCTGACGATCTACCCGATCGCGGTGGACAAGGTGTCCCACGCCTGGCAGCTCAACCCCGACCCTGTCTCTTATCACCATCCTACGCTGCCGACGAAG
>NZ_WBKS01000245.1:0-1783 GCF_008868145.1 Micromonospora sp. AMSO1212t | reverse complement strand
CACCGGGCTGATGGGCGCGGTGCCCCCGGCGCCGGACACCGGCGACGGCGGCGGCGGCGGCGGCGGCGAGCCGCCCGCCGAGCCGCCCCGCCCCCGGCGCGGCGAGCGGGTGGTGCAGCTGCGGCCCGAGCAGACCGGCGAGGGGTACCGCAGCGTCTACTCCGAGCTGACCCGCCCCACCGTCGGCTCCCGGCTGCGCACCGTCGTGCGGGGCACCGGCGAGCTGCTGATCACCTTCGGCCTGGTGGTGCTCCTGTTCGCCGGGTACGAGATCTGGGGCAAGGCGGTCATCGTCGAGGCCCACCAGAACGACCTGAACAGCCAGCTCGCCCAGGAGTGGGGCGCGACCGCGGATCCGACCGTCGGCCCGACCACCGGTCCGACGGTGAAGCCGAAGCCGCCGGCCAAGGGGAAGCCGGTCGCCGGTCTCTACATCCCCAAGTTCGAGAAGCACTGGGTGGTGGTCGAGGGGGTCAGCCCGGAGGACATCCGGTACGCCCCGGGCCACTACCCGGACAGCGCCATGCCCGGCGAGGTGGGCAACTTCTCCGTCGCCGGTCACCGCATCCGCTCCACGTTCTGGCGGCTGGACGAGTTGAAGGCCGGCGACGCGATAGTGGTCGAGACCAGGACCGACTGGCTCGTCTACCGGGTCTATGACCAGCGGATCGTCAAGCCGTCCCAGGTGGAGGTGGTCGCGCCGGTGCCCGGCAAGGCGGGCCAGAAGGCCACCGAGAAGCTGCTGACGCTCACCACCTGCAACCCGAAGTTCGACAACTACCAGCGGCTGATCATCCACGCCCGGCTGGACCACACGCAGGCCAAGTCGGCGGGCCGCCCGGCCGAGTTGGAGGCGTGAGCCGTGTACTCGTGGATCTGGCGCAAACTGCCGTTCGGGCTGCCCGGCAAGCTGATCGGCTCGCTGGTGCTGGCCACCGCCACCGTCGCGCTGCTCTGGTTCGTGGTCTTCCCGTGGGCCGAACCGCTGCTGCCCTTCGACGACGTGCAGGTCACCCAGGACTCCGGCGTACCGGGTGACGGTGGGATCACCGAACCCACCGGGCTGCCCGGCGAGGAGGAGCTGCCGTACAGCACCGAGACGAACAACGCCCCACCCTCCACCCCGAACAGGTGACAGCGATGCGCGTACTGGTGATCGACAACTACGACTCGTTCGTCTTCAACCTCGTGCAGTACCTCGGCCAGCTCGGCGTCGACTGCGAGGTGCGGCGCAACGACGAGATCGACGTCGCCGAGGTGGGCCGCGTCGGCGCCGCCGGTGTCCTGCTGTCGCCCGGTCCGGGCAGCCCGGACCGGGCCGGCATCTGCCTGGACGTGATCCGCGAGTACGCCGGCAAGCTCCCGATCTTCGGCGTCTGCCTCGGTCACCAGGCGATCGGCGAGGCGTTCGGCGCGACCGTCGCCCGCGCGCCGGAACTGCTGCACGGCAAGACCTCGGAGGTACGCCACGACGGCGTGGGCGTGCTCGCCGGGCTGCCCGACCCGTTCACCGCCACCCGGTACCACTCGCTGGCCGTACTGCCCGAGACGCTCCCGGACGAGCTGGAGGTCACCGGCCGGACCGCTTCCGGCGTGGTGATGGCGATGCGGCACCGCACGCTGCCGATCGAGGGCGTGCAGTTCCACCCGGAGTCGGTGCTGACCGAGGGCGGTCACCTGATGCTGGCGAACTGGCTTGCCGCCTGCGGCTTCCCGGCGGCGCTGGAGCGCGCCCCGGAGCTGGCCGCCGAGGTCGACGCCCGCCGCCCTGTCTCCTATCCAC
>NZ_WBKS01000244.1:0-2094 GCF_008868145.1 Micromonospora sp. AMSO1212t | reverse complement strand
GCCCCGGCAACCAGGGCACCGGCCAGGGCAGTGCCGGGAGCACCGCTCCGAGCGGCCAGCCCTCCGGAGGCCAGACCGCAGGCGGGCAGACGCCGGGCGGCCAGACTCCCGGCGGCCAGGCGGCGGGAGGCCAGACCGCCGACGGTCCGTCTTCGAGCGGTCCAACCGCTGATGGTCAGACCGCCGGAGGTCAGGTCCGCGACGGGTCGCAGAACGGCCCCCAGAACAGCAGCACCAGCCCGAACGGCGCCGGAAGTCAGAGCCCGAGCGGGCACGGCACGGTCGGTCAGGGCGCCGGCACCGACTCGCATGGAGCCGGCGGTCCGGCCACGGGGCCGAGCCCGGTCGCAGGCGGCGAGGCCACCACCCCGCGCGCCGACCCGGCGGGCACGCCGAACGGCACCCCGGCGGGCACCGGTACGACCACGACCGGCGCCCCGGCCGCGGTCGCCGGCGTCACGACGTCGTACGGCGGTGGTCTTCCCGGTTTCGACACCCCGACGCCGAGCAGCGGGCCGGCCGCTCTCGACACACCGACGCCCGCGACGTCGCCTGTCGCCACTGCCGGCCCGGCGGCTGTCCCGGCGTCGCCGCCCAGCCAGCCGGCCGGCGCGGCCACCCCAACCGGCGACCCTGCACCGTCCACTGTCACGCCGAGCACCGCCGCATCGAGCGCCGGCACTCCGGCCACCGTCATGCCCGGCCCGGCCGCACCGACGACCGCACCGACCACCGTCACGGCGAGCACGAGCACACCGTCCACCGCCACGACGAGCACCGGCACGCCGTCCACGAGCCCGCCGTCCACGAGTTCACCGACCAGCGCGCCCAGCACCGGCACGTCGACCACGAGCACATCGACCACCGGCACGCCGTCGTCGGCCCCGACGACGACCGGCCAGCCGGCCGCTCCGCCGCCTGCCGTCGTCGGCGCCGTGGAGACGCCCCCACCGCCACTGGCACCGGTCGAGGGCGTCGCGGTCGACGGTCCGGCCGTGGTTCCGTCCCCGTCGACCGATCCCCATGCCGACACGACGTCCACACCGGAGCCCGCGGTCGCGGCACCAGGCCCACTCACCGCCCCCACCGTCGACATCGCAACGGTCGACGTCCCGTCGGGCGTCCCGGTGGAAGCCGACGACCGAGGCACGGGGGCGGACCGGACCGGCGCCGGGCCGACAGGTGCCGTCGACACCGCGCCGACGCCGGACGGCCCGACGACGACAGGGCAGCACGACACCGCCGGGCCGACGCCGGACGGGCTGCAGAGCGTCCAAGCGCCGCCCGCCGTCGCGGACCTGCCCGCGCCCACCCACGCCGGGCCGAGCCCGCAGTTCCGGCAGGCCAAGGCGAGCGCGGAGCCGAAACGGCTGCGCACCGAACGGTACGTGCCCTGGAAGGACACCGTCGTCCCCGGCACGCACCTGCTGCGCGGCGAGATCACGACGATCGACTTCACCACCCGGGAGTTCACCGCCGACGGCCGGGACTACCGGTCGTTCGACGTACACCTGGATCTGGTCTCGAAGAACGACCGGATGTCCCCCGAGGAGCTACGGGGCTTCGCCGACGCGGTGCAGCGCACCGTCGACGAGATGGTCAACGGCCGGTACACGCTGCCCGACGGCCGGCTGCTGCACATCGACCTGGTCGTCGACACACCACCGTGGCGCGACGGCATGACCCGTGACTGGCAGGCCGACCCGCGGCGCAACCCGCCGGTCGAGGTGACCTCGGAGACCGGGGTCAGCACCGACCAGCACCGGTGGAACACCGGCGACCGCCTGCCCTTGATGGTGCACGAGGTGATGCACTACCTGGGGGCCAAGGAGGGTCACCAGGCCCCCGAGCACCTGTTCACCACCGTGGACCGCCCGGGAGTGATGGGCCTCGACGTCGACACCCTGCCGACGTCGTCGGAGCAGGCCGCGACCTCGGCCGGGCCAACCGGATATCTCACGGCCGTGGACCTGGCGACGATCCACGACGCCGCGCTGACCGCCGGCCCGGTGCGCGATCTTCCGGTTCCGCAGACGCCGCACGACCAGACGCCGGACCCGCGTCCGAACCCGCAGATTCCGTCCCGCGCCCCGG
>NZ_WBKS01000243.1:0-2174 GCF_008868145.1 Micromonospora sp. AMSO1212t | reverse complement strand
AGCAGCACGCCCTTCGGGATCTTGGCGCCCAGGGCCTGGTATTTCGCCGGGTTCTGCAGGAAGTCCTTGATCTCGTGCAGTTCCTCGACCGCCTCGTCCGCACCCGCGACGTCCGCGAAGGTGGTCTCGTGGAGGGTGCCTCCACGCCACCGGTCCCTACCGTAGACCGGAAGACTGAGAGCCCGCTGAATGTCAGCTGATGAAGGACTCGGCGAATCCTCAGGCCCGCGCGTACACCTCGGGCTTGAGCACCCCGACGTAGGGCACCTCGCGGTACCGCTCGCCGAAGTCGAGCCCGTAGCCCACGACGAACTCGGTCGGGATGTCGAACCCGACGTACTTGACCGGGACCTGCACCTTGACCGCGTCCGGCTTGCGGAAGAGCGCGACCACCTCGACGCTCGCCGCGGAGCGCGACTCCAGGTAGCGCAGCAGCCAGGACAGCGTCAGGCCGGAGTCGACGATGTCCTCGACCACCACCACGTGCCGGCCGGCGATGTCCCGGTCCAGGTCCTTGAGGATGCGGACCACGCCGGACGAGGTGGTGCCCTGGCCGTAGGACGAGACGGCCATGAACTCCAGCTCGGCGGGCGGACCCTGGCGGCCCAGCGCGCGGGCGAAGTCGGCCATGAACATGACCGCTCCCTTGAGCACACACACGAGCAGCAGGCCGTCCTCGACGTGGGCGTAGTCCGCCGAGACCTGCTTGGCCAGCTCCGCGGTCTTGTCGCGGATCTGCGCCTCCGAGATGATCACGTGGTCGATGTCGGCGTCGTACCAGGAGCCGTCAGCCATGCTCCTAGCCTGCCGTACGCCCCGGCGCCGCCGTCGGCGGGGCCGCCCCTTTTGGCGCGGTCCCGCCGGGGATTTTCGGCGCGAACTGAATAAATCACCTCAGCAGGTACGGGAGCGCCAGCGCTGTCCGTCATCGCTCGGCTTCCAGTCGGCCGAGTCGCGGGTGTCGGTGGTGAACCCGAAGGCGCTGGCGCCGACGAGAAGGAGCAGGAAGAGCAGGAACAGCAGAACGGTCATGGCGGCGCTCGCTTTCGTGTGGTTGAGACTGTTTTCGCCGCCGGTGCGCACCGGACACCATTGATTCTGTGCGCCACCGACCGATCCGGACAGTGGCAGGAATGTCATTGGGCATCGATTTACTGCCACCTGTCGGGTTACCCTCGTCACATGCTTCGCTCGGTCGCCGTCATCGCCATGGACCAGGTCGCCGCGTTCGAACTCGGCGTGCTCGCCGAGGTCTTCGGCACCGACCGCACCGCCGACGGCTTCCCCGGGTACCGGTTCGACGTCTGCACCGCCGACGGCGGTGCGGTCCGTAGCCGCTCCGGGTTCCTGCTCACCCCCACCGCCGACCTGGGCCCGGTCGAGGACGCCGACCTGGTGGCGATACCCGCGCACGCCGACGGCACCCCGGCGCCGGAGCCGGTGCTCGCCGCGCTGCGCCGCGCCGCCGACCGTGGCGCCTGGCTGCTCAGCGTCTGCGCCGGCGCGTTCGTCCTCGGCGAGGCGGGCGTGCTCGACGGGCGCGACTGCACCACCCACTGGCGGTACACCGACGAACTCCAGCAGCGCTTCCCGGCCGCCCGGGTCCAGTGCGACTCGCTCTACGTCCAGGACGACCGGCTGCTCACCAGCGCCGGCACCGCCGCCGGCATCGACGCCTGCCTGCATCTGGTACGCCAGGAGCACGGCTCCGCGGTGGCGACCCGGCTGGCCCGCCGGATGGTGGTCCCGCCGCACCGCGACGGCGGCCAGTCGCAGTACGTCGAGGCACCGATCCCCAAGGCGCCGGAGGCACCCACCCTGGAACCGGTGCTGGAATGGCTGATGGGGCACCTGCGCCGTTCGGTGACGGTGGACGAGTTGGCGGCCCGCGCCGGGATGGCCCCGCGCACGTTCGCCCGCCGGTTCCGCGCCGAGACGGGCACCACCCCGCACGACTGGGTGACCAACCAGCGGGTGCTGCTGGCCCGGCACCTGCTGGAGGACACCTCACTGAGCGTGGAGAGCGTCGCCGAGCAGGCCGGCTTCGGTGACTCGGCGGCCCTGCGGCACCACTTCACCCGCCGGGTGGGCACCACCCCGCTGGCCTACCGCACCACCTTCCGAGACCGCCAAACCACCTGACACCCCCGCCCCGCCCCGGCCCCCGGTCCGCC
>NZ_WBKS01000242.1:0-2192 GCF_008868145.1 Micromonospora sp. AMSO1212t | reverse complement strand
GCCACACTGGCCCGCGTGACCGCCCACGCCGACCCGACAACCTCCGTCTCCCGCCGCTGGTCGGCACTCGACAACGCCGCCGGTGGCCTCGCCCTCGACCTGGGCCTCTACGCCGCCGCCACCGTCTTCGCCGCGGTCACCGCCGCCACCTCCACCCTCCCGCCGCACCGCGCCTGGGGCACCGTCGCCACCATCGGGTACGCGCTCGCCACGCTCGCCGCGACCACCCAACTGCTCGCCCGCCGCCGCCACCCCGGCACACCCCTGGCCGGCCTGCCCGCACGGTGGACCGTCGCCGGTCTCGCCTGGGCCGCCACCGCACTGCTGCCGATCGTCACGCAGAGCATCGAACGCGCCGGCGGACGCACCGACCGCGCCCAGGAGGAGGTGATCGTGGTCGAGCACGCCGGCGCCCGCCTGGCCGAGCACGGCACCCCCTACCTCGGGCCCGACGCCATCGCCGCCCTGCCCCCCGGCGAGCAACTCCTCGGCTACACCCCCTACCAGCCCGGCATGGCGCTGTTCGGGCTGCCCCGAGCCGCCGTCGACGCCTGGTGGACCGACTCCCGAGTCTGGTTCGCGGTGGTCACCGCGCTCACCCTCGTCGCCCTCGTCGCCACGCTGCGCGCAAGCCGCGGCCCGGCCGCACCCGGCCGCGACGCCGCCGTACTGCGCGCCGTCCAGGCCGCCACCGTCCTGCCCGTCTGCGCGCTCACCCTGGCCACCGGCGGCGACGACCTTCCCGTACTCGCGCTCTGCCTGCTCGCCCTCGCGCTCGCCGCCGCCGGACGACCCGGCCGGGCCGGCCTCGCGGTCGGCGCCGCCGGCGCCCTGAAACTCTTCGCCTGGCCGGTCGCCATCGTGCTGATCTTCTGGGCCGCCACCCGCCAGGCCGCGGCCCGCACCGCCCTCGGCGCCATCGGCCTGCCCGTCCTCGCGCTGGTCCCGGTGCTGCTCGTCGACCGCGACGCCCTCGTCGAGAACGTGCTGCGCTTCCCGCTCGGCCACGGCCTCGTCACCAGCCCCGCCCAGTCACCGTTCCCCGGGCACCTCATCGCCGAGACACTCCCGGCCGGCCGCGCCGTCGCCGCCGCGCTGCTCGTCGCCGCCGGACTGGCCATCGCCGTCCGGCTGCTGCGCCGCCCGCCCTGTACCGCCGCCACCACGGCCCTCATCTGCGGGTACGGGCTGCTCGCCGCGATCCTGCTGATGCCCTCCACCCGCTTCGGGTACCTGCTCTACCCGGCCGCCCTGCTCGTCCTCGCCCCCGCGCTGGCGCTCACCCGACCGGACGACCCGGCGACATTCCCGGCAACCGCCCCGCGCGATCCCGCCGGAAGGCGTACACCTGAGGGATGACCACCTACCGCGACCGGGCCGAGGCGGGACGCGAACTCGCCGAACGCCTCACCGACCTCGCCGGCCGGCCCGACGTCATCGTGCTCGGCCTGGTCCGCGGCGGCGTACCCGTCGCCCGGGTGGTCGCCGACCGGCTCGGCGCGCCACTGGACGTGCTCGTCGTCCGCAAGCTCGGCGTGCCCTGGGCACCCGAGGTCGCGTACGGCGCACTCGGCCCCGGCGGCGTACAGGTCCTCAACGAGATGGTCGCCGGCCGGATCAGCGAGAACGACCGCGCCCAGGTCCGCCGCCGCGAACAGGCCGAACTGGAACGCCGCGAACAGCGCTACCGCGGTGGCCGCCCACCACTGGACCTCACCGACCGCACCGCCGTCATCGTGGACGACGGGCTCGCCACCGGCGCCACCGCACGCGCCGCCGTCCAGGTCGCCCGCCACCTCGGCGCCGCCCGCGTCCTGGTCGCCGTCCCGGTCGGCTCCGAGCAGGCGTACGACATGCTCGCCGCCGACGCCGACACGGTCGTGAGCAGCCAACTCCCGCACGACTTCGCCGCCGTCGGCGCGTACTACGAGGACTTCCACGAGGTCTCCGACGACGAGGTCACGCAGGCGCTGACCGCCACCGCGTGAAAACACCCGGTACCGTCGTTGTCATGCAGATGACCTGTCCTAAATGCCGCGGAGAGATGCGCCAGTACGAGCGCAGCGGAGTCGTCATCGACCAGTGCGGCGAATGCCGGGGCATCTTCCTCGACCGCGGTGAGCTCGAGAAGCTGTTCGAGGCAGAGGCCAGCTGGAACCGGCAGCACGGCGGCGCCCCGCAGCAGGCCGCGC
>NZ_WBKS01000241.1:0-2366 GCF_008868145.1 Micromonospora sp. AMSO1212t | reverse complement strand
GCGCGGCCCCCGTCCCGCAACCACGCCCCGTGCCCCAGCACAACCCCCTGGGGTACGCGCGACCGCCCGCCGCCGCGCCGCCCCGGCGCTCCCGGTCCGGGCTGTGGACGACCGCGATCGTGGTGGCCGTACTGGTCATCCTCTGCTCGGGCGTGATTTCGTTCCTGTACCGGAAATACGGTGCTACCGCATCCGCTCCGGCGAGTGTGAGCGTGACCTCCGGCGCGGTGCAGCCGTACGGAGGCGACTATCCGGTCCGCACGTCGTACCGTCGTGAGGTACGCCTCCTGCCAGCCGGCGGCGGTACGACGACGAGCGAAGGACGAGAGACGCGATGACAGCGCAGGCCCGCCTGCTCGGTGGCAGGTATCAGGTCGGCGAGCTGCTGGGCTACGGCGGCATGGCCGAGGTGCACCGCGGCCGTGACCTCCGGCTCGGGCGGGATGTCGCGATCAAGATGCTCCGTACCGATCTGGCCCGGGATGCCACCTTCCAGATGCGGTTCCGCCGCGAAGCGCAGAACGCCGCCTCGCTCAACCACCCGGCCATCGTCGCCGTCTACGACACCGGCGAGGAGACCGCGCCCACGGGCGAGACCCTGCCGTTCATCGTGATGGAGTTCGTCAACGGCCGGACCCTCAAGGAGGTTCTCGGCGTCGAGGGGCGGCTCCAGCCGCGCCGGGCGCTGGAGATCTGCGCCGACATGTGCGCCGCGCTGGAGTTCAGCCACCGGCACGGAATCATCCACCGGGACATCAAGCCCGGGAACGTGATGCTCACCCAGACCGGCCAGGTCAAGGTGATGGACTTCGGCATCGCCCGGGCGCTGGCCAGCGGCGCCACCACGATGACGCAGACCAGCGCGGTCATCGGCACCGCGCAGTACCTCTCCCCCGAGCAGGCGCGCGGCGAGGCGGTCGACGCCCGCTCCGACGTCTACGCGGCCGGCTGCGTGCTGTTCGAGCTGCTCTGCGGCCACCCGCCGTTCGTCGGGGACAGCCCGGTCAGCGTCGCGTACCAGCACGTACGGGAGCAGCCGCCGACGCCGAGCACGATCAACCCGGACGTCAACCCCGCTGTCGACGCGATCGTGCTCAAGGCGCTGTCGAAGAACCCGCTCAACCGCTACCAGAGCGCCGGCGAGATGCGGGCGGACCTGCTCCGCGCCGCCGCCGGCCGGCCGGTGCTCGCCACCCCCGTGATGCCGGCCGACGAGACCATGCCGATGGGCGCCGCCGCGGGCGGCGGCTACCACCAGGCGCAGCAGACCCAGATGATGGGCCCGCAGACCCGCCAGCAGCCGGTGGCGCGGGTCGGAGATCCGGGCAAGCGCAAGAGCTCGTCCTGGGTCATCGCCGCGTTCGCCGCGCTCGGCGTGCTCGCGGTGATCGCGCTCGGCACCGCGCTCTGGCTCAACCAGGCCGGCAACGAGAAGGTGTCGGTGCCGCAGCTGGTGGGCCGTTCGCAGGCCGAGGCGCAGGCGGCGCTCACCCAGGCCGGGCTGCGGTTCACCGCCGGCGATCCGGTGCAGAACACCACGTGCGAGAAGGGCTCGGTGGTCGACCAGAGCCCGTCGTTCGGCCAGCGGGTGGAGAAGGACACCGAGGTCACCGTCAACGTCTGCACCGGCCCGGGCCAGGTCACCATCCCCACCGGCCTGAAGGGCAGCACCAGGGACGCTGCGGAGACGCGTCTGCGCGAGCAGAAACTCGTTCCCGTGGTGGAGCTGGTGAACGACAGCGCGCCGAAGGACCAGGTCGTCTCCGTGTCGCCCAACGAGGGCAGCCCGGTCGCCGAGGGCAGCAAGGTGACACTCAAGGTCTCCCGGGGCAACGTCAGCGAGGTGCCGAACGTCCGCGGCTACACCGAGGACCAGGCGACGCAGCGGCTCAAGGAGGCCGGCTACGAGGTCCGGGTCCAGGAGGGCGACGAGGTCGACCCGGCCGAGGCGGGCAAGGTCAGCAGCCAGTCGCCCCGCGCCGGGACCAGCCTGGCCAAGGGCGAGCGGGTGACCATCCGGGTCGACGTGCCGCGCGAGGAGGAGCCCACGAGCCCGACGCCGAGCGTCACCCCCAGCACGACGCCGAGCACGCCGGGCAACGGTGGTGGCGGCAACGGCGGCGGTAGCGGCTTCCCGTTCCCGACCATCGCGCCGACACGTACCGACCGCTGACCTTCACCTGACCGACCGACGCGGCGGCGTCCCCGATCCCGGGGCCGCCGCCGCGCTCGCATCTCCGCCCCGCTTCTCCCGTTGACCATGAAGTTAGCGGCACCGAGCGTCCGATTTGTCCCCGCCAACTTCATGATCGACGGAAGAAGGGGTGGGCGGGGACAAATCGGACGCTCGGTGCCGCTAACTTCAT
>NZ_WBKS01000240.1:0-2481 GCF_008868145.1 Micromonospora sp. AMSO1212t | reverse complement strand
CCCCGCCGAGCCCGAGCGCGCCCGCCGTCGACTACGCCGCCTGGCAGGCGGGGCGGTCGACGCCGGTGGCCGACCCGGTCTATCCGGCCCGGGGCACGAACGCGCTGGACGTCCTGCACTACGACCTCGCGCTGGAGTGGGCGCCGTCGACCACCACCCTCACCGGCACCGCCACGCTGCGGGTCCGGCCGGTGAAGGACGCGCCGAGTCTGGTCCTCGACTTCATGCCCTACCAGCTCGACAGCGTCACGCTGGACGGCGCGACGGTTCCCGGCGCGGTGGCGAAGGAGAAGCTGACGGTGTCCGCCCCGGTCGTGGCGGACAAGCCGGTGACCCTGGTGGTCACCTACCACGGCCGGCCGAAGACGACCCCGATGCCGTCGCACCGCAAGGACACCGAGGCCCTGGGCCTCACCGTCACCAAGGAGGGCGGCCTCTGGACCATGCAGGAGCCGTTCGGGGCGTTCACCTGGTACCCGGCGAACGACCAGCCGTCGGACGAGGCCCTCTACGACATCCGGGTGACGGTGCCGGCGGGCTGGTCCGCGATCGCCGGCGGCACGCCCGCCGGTCAGTCCGGCACCACGTTCAGCTACCGCAGCACCGACCCGGTCGCGACCTACCTGACCACGCTCGCGGTGGGGAAGTACCAGAAGCTGACCGCGGCGGGGCCGCGCGGTGTGCCGCTGACCTACTGGTACCGCAAGGGCGCGGACGACAAGCTGCTGCCGTACCTGAAGAAGTCCCCGCAGTACCTGACCTGGCTGGAGAAGAAGTTCGGCCCGTACCCGTTCCCCTCCGGCGGCGTCGTGGTGGTGGACTCGGCGTCTGGCATGGAGACCCAGCAGATGATCACGATGGGCCGGAAGATCGAGAACACCGCGGCCCGCCGGGACCGCTGGGGCAGCGACCTGATGCACGAGTACGCCCACCAGTGGTTCGGCAACTCGGTCACGCCCACCACCTGGCGGGACCTGTGGTTGAACGAGGGTTGGGCGACGTACATCCAGGACCTGTACACCAAGGAGACGCAGAAGCTCAGCGAGGCCAGCCTGGACCGTTACCTCCGCGAGGGTGACGCGGTCCTGCGCAAGAAGCTGGGCCCGCCCGGCCGGCCCGACCCGAAGCGGTTCGCCGAGGGCAACGTCTACCTGTGCCCGGCGGCGATGCTGCGCGAGATTCACCGGACGGTCGGCGACAAGGCGTTCTTCGCGCTGGCCCGCGCCTGGGTCCAGGAGCAGCGCAACACGCCGCAGGACCGGGCCTCGTTCATCGCCTTCGTCAACAAGCAGACCGGCCGGGACTTCACCGCGCTGATCAACGCCTGGCTGGACTCGCCGACCACGCCGAAGAAGATCACCCCGAAGAAGATCGGCTGACCCGGCGCGGGGCCCCGCCCGTCCGGCGGGGCCCCGCGCCGCGTCTCAGCGGCCCTGGAGCGAGCGGACGTTGTCGCCGAACGTCCAGCCCTTCGACCCGTCCCAGTTGACCGACCAGGTCATCAGGCCCTTCAGGCGTCCCTGGTAGGTGTTCCACGCCTGAGCCACCAGTGCCGGGCTCATGTAGCCGCCGCCGGCGCCGACCTGCGCGGGCAGCCCGGGGACCTGCCGGTCCAGCGGTACGCGGACGGTGGTGCCCTGCACGACCAGGCCGGCGTCGAGGCAGTTGGTCTGCGCGACGAAACCGGCCACTGTGCCGGCCGGGTACGAGTCACCGGCGCAGCCGTACATCGAGCCGTTGTAGTACTGCATGTTCAGCCACCACAGTCGCCCGTTGTCGGCGTACTTCTTGACGATCGGCAGGTACGCGCCCCAGATCGAGCCGTAGGTGACGCTGCCGCCGGTGACGTACGCGGTCTCCGGCGCCATGGTGAGCCCGAAGCCGGCCGGCATCTGGGCCAGCACCCCGTCGATGATCCGGATCAGGTTGGCCTGCGACGGGGAGAGCTGGTTGATGTTCCCGCTGCCGGTCAGGCCGGTCTCGATGTCGATGTCGATGCCGTCGAAGTTGTGCCGCTTGAGGATCGGCACCACGGTGGCGACGAACCGGTCGGCGACCGCGCTGGAGCTGAGGTCGATCCCGGCGGTGGCGCCGCCGATGGACAGCAGCACGGTCAGCCCGGCGGCCTTGGCCTGGCACACCTGCGCGGGGGTGGGCACCTTGACGCCGGCGTCCATGCCGTCCTCCCAGAGCACTGTCCCGTCGGCGCGGATGACCGGGAACGCGGCGGTCACCACGTTGTAGCCGTGCCCGGTGATCCGGGAGTCGGTGATCGGGATCCAGCCGAGTCCGGGGTGCACGCCGTTCGCGGCGCCGTCCCAGTTCTCCCAGTAGCCCTGGAGCACCTTGCCGGCCGGCCGGGACCGCAGCGCGCAGGTGTCACCGCCCGGCGTGGTCGGGCTCGGCGAGGCGGTCGGCGTCCGGGTGGGCGAGGGCGTGGGCGTCGGCGCCGGCGTGGGGGCAGGCGTCGGGGTGGGGCAG
>NZ_WBKS01000239.1:0-2583 GCF_008868145.1 Micromonospora sp. AMSO1212t | reverse complement strand
GGGGCCGCGGTGGCGCGTGGGCTCGTCGGGGACGGGTTCGACGTTCTTGTCGTCGGACGGCGCATCGACGTGCTCGACTCGGCGGCGCGGCGGATCTGTGACGAGAGCGGGCGGGACGGCGCGGTCACTGCCGTCGCTGCCGATCTGACCGATCCGGGGCAGGTCGGGGCGGTGGTGGACGCCGTCGGGGAGCGGGCCGTGGACGCGGTGGTAAACAACGCCGGCGGCTACCTCAGCGGGCCGACCGACTCGCTCGGCGGGGTGGCGGACTGGTGGCGGGCCAACCTGGACGCCAACGTGCTGACCGCCGTCCTGCTCACCGAGGCGCTCCTGCCCGCCCTGCGCCGTCCCGGCGGCCGGGTGGTCCTGCTCAGCTCGATCGCCGCGCAGCGCGGTGGCGCCGGGCCGTACTCGGCCGCGAAGGCCGCGCTGCACGGCTGGGCGTACGACCTCGCCGCCCAGCTCGGTCCGGAACAGATCACTGTGAACGTGGTCAGCCCCGGCTACGTCGCCGAGACCGAGTTCTTCGGCGACCGGATGACGCCGGAGGGGCACGCCAAGCGGGTCGCCGCCACGCTCGTCGGCCGGGCCGGTGTGCCGGACGACATCGCGGCGGCCGTGCGCTACCTGGTCGGCCCGTCCGCCGGGTACGTCACCGGGCAGGTGCTGGGCGTCAACGGCGGCTCGGTGCTCGGCCGCTGACGCGACGAAGGGGCGGCGGCCCCCCGTGTGGCCACCGCCCCTCGTACGTCGTGGTCAGCCGTTGAGCATCTCGTACGCCGTCGCCGGCGCCTTCTGCACCTGCGCGCCCGTCGGCGCGCTGATCTTCGGCGCCTTGCCGAAGTCGTAGTACTTGGCGACCACCTTCATCGCCTTCTTCTTGCCCGCGGCCGGCACCTGCAGGGTCAGCGAGGTGAGGTTGCCGTCCGGCCCGACCACCGCGGTGAACGGCACCTTCTTCGCCGCGTCACCGAGCGTGTCCACGTCCACCGTGGTGAAGCTCTCGCGGATGTCGGCGTTCGCGGTCAGGTCGGCGAACCCGGCGTACGTGCCGTCGCCCCGATCCTCGACCGTCTCCGCGGTCCGGATGACCGCGGCCATGTTGGCCGGGTCGGCGTTCTGGTAGACCGGCACGTCGGAGGCGTCGTCGAGCTTGGTGCGGTCCAGGAGCATCCAGCGCTTCGGCAGCTTCATCATGTCCTGCAGGCCGGCCATGCCGGTGATCTTGACCCGCATCCAGATGTCCTCGTCGATCACGCGGAAGGTCATCCCCATGGTGAACTCCGGGTCCTTGCTCTTCTCCGACATGGACAGCTCGAGGCCGCGCGCCGCCGGGTCGACCACCCCGTCGAACTTGTCCGCGCCCTCGATGGTGGTGAACCGGAAGGCCGGGTCCTTCTCGTCCGGCACGGCGGCCAGCAGCGCGGCCTTCGGGTCGGCCGACGGGCTGGGCGCCGCTCCGGTGCCCTCGGTGGCGTCCCCGGTCCCGCACCCCGCGGACAGGACGGTGGTGGCCAGCACAGCCGTCGCGAGAGCCGCGATCCGCCGGAGGCTCGCGGCGGAACCGATTCGCTGCGTCATGGTGTTCGACTCACTTTCCCAGGTGATTGTTGCCGGGTAAGTATCGGCAGCCGTCACGGCGGCCTCGCTGCCGTTATGCTGCCGTCCGACTGCCGTCGGCCATGGTGGGCGGGGGCAGTCGGTACGGGGGCGGAAACTCGCATGTCAGAGGCGCTGCGCTTCGAACTCCTCGGCCCGCAGCGGGCCTGGTACGCCGGCCGTCCGCTCGATCTGGGCCCGGCCAAGCAGCGGGCCGTGCTGGCCGTGCTGCTGCTCGCCGCGGGCCGTCCAGTGCCGACCGGGCAGATCGTCGAGGCGGTCTGGCCGGACGAGGCGCCGGTCAACGGCCTCAACGTGGTGCAGAAGCATGTGGCCGGTCTGCGCCGGGTGCTGGAGCCGGACCGGTCGCCGCGTACGCCGGCCCGGGTGCTCACCCTCACCGACGCGGGCTACCTGCTGCGTGTACCGCCCGAGGCGGTGGACGCGGCGCGCTTCGAGCGGGGCGTGCGGCGTGCGCGGGCGGCACAGGCGGCCGGACGTACGGCGGAGGCGCTCGCCGAGGTGAGCGCCGCGCTGGAGCTGTGGCAGGGGGAGCCGTTCACCGGGTTCGGCGGCGCGTACTTCGAGACGGCCCGGCACCGGCTGGTGGAGCTGCGCGCCGTCGCGCTGGAGACGCGTACCGAACTGGAGCTGGCCGACGGCCGGCACGGCGAGCTGGTCGGCCGGCTGGTCGAGCTGGTCGCCGAGTTCCCGGTCCGGGAACGGCTGCGTCACCAGCTCATGCTGGCGCTGCACCGCAGCGGACGGCAGGCCGAGGCGCTGGCGGCCTACCGCGAGTACGCCGGGCTGCTCCGCGACGAGTACGGCATCGAGCCGGGCGGGGCGCTCCAGGATCTGCACCGGCGGATCCTCCGCGCCGACCCGGACCTCCTGGCCGGGGCGCGTCCGGAACGGGCCGGGGCGGGCGAGAGATGGGCGGGCGACCCGGAGCCGATTCCGGCCGCCCCCGAGGCGCCGGCCCAG
>NZ_WBKS01000238.1:0-2717 GCF_008868145.1 Micromonospora sp. AMSO1212t | reverse complement strand
TCGCCGGCGCCTGGCTGGTGCTCGGCGCGGCGCAGCATGCTGGGATTCTGTTGGGCGGGTACGACTACCGCGACCCGTTTACCCCTTACACACGTGGGCGGCAGGCCGGAAGGTGAGCGAGCACACGTGCTCTGCCATGCTGACCCGGTGACGACGACCTGGCGGCACCTGCCCGCACCGGCCCGGGAGATCGCCGAGACGGCCACCGACGCGGTCACCGCCGCGCGCGCCCGCGACGCCGAGGCGTACGCCCCGGCCATCGAGCGGCTGGCCGCCGCCGACCGGGCCGGGCTGGTGCTCGGCGGGGTGGTCCGGCTGCTGCTGGAGGAGGGGCACCCGGACGGGCTGGACGGCGACGACGTACGGCAGGTGCTGGAACAGTGCGTCCGGTCGGCGGCGCCGTGGTGGCCCGACGTCGACCCGCACGTGCTGCTGGTGCTGCTGGCCGGCGCGCTCGGCGTCTACGACCCCGGCGACGACGAGAACCCGCCCGACCCGGCGGCGATCGCCCGGCACGCGCCGCTGCTGGTGGCCGATCTGCTGGCGGTCACCGGGCGCCCGTTCGCCGAGTACCTGACCGCCGCGTTCGCCGAGGTGGCCCGGACCGAACTGCACGACTGACGGTCTTGTTGTCCGGCGGCTCACGGGCTGGCGGACGGCTTGCTCGCGGGCCGGCGGCGGGCGTGCCTGCTTACGGGCTGGCGGCCAGGAAGACGAACGCGGCGAGCAGCACCAGGTGCACGCCGCCCTGGAGCACCGTCGCCCGGCCCGGCACCACGGTGAGCACGGCGGTCACCGCGGTCAGCGCCAGCAGCGTCATCTGGGTGCCGCCCAGGCCCAGCACCAACGGCCCGTCCAGCCAGATCGAGGCGATCGCGATGGCCGGGATGGTCAGGCCGATGCTGGCCATGGCCGAGCCGAGAGCGAGATTGAGGCTGATCTGCACGCGGTCCCGCCGTGCCGCCCGGGCGGCGGCGAGCGTCTCCGGCAGCAGCACCAGCAGCGCGATGACCACGCCGACGAACGCCGGCGGCAGGTTGGCGGCGCTGACCGCCGTCTCGATCGTCGGGGAGATCGTCTTCGCGTCACCGACCACCGCGACCAGCGCCACCACGAGCAGGGCCAGGCTGGCCAGCGCGGTACGCGTGGACGGCGGCTCGGCGTGCCCGTCGCCGGTCTTGTCCTCGGCGAGGATGCTGCCCTCCTGCGTGACCGGGAGGAAGTAGTCGCGGTGCCGGCCGGTCTGCACCATGACGAACAACAGGTAGAGCGCCAGCGAGGCGACGGCCGCGAAGGCGAGCTGCGCGGGGGAGAACTCCGGCCCCGGCCGGCTCGTGGTGAACGTCGGCACCACCATGCTGAGCGTGGCGAGCGTGGCCACCGTGGCGAGCGCCCCGCCGGTGCCCTCCGGATTGAACACCGCCACCTGCCGGCGCAGCGCGCCGAGCAACAGCGACAGGCCGAGGATGCCGTTGCAGGTGATCATGACGGCGGCGAAGACCGTGTCCCGGGCCAGCGCCTGCGTCTTGTCGCCGCCGCTGATCATCAGCGTGACGATCAGACCGACTTCGATCACGGTGACAGCCACCGCGAGCACGAGTGACCCGTACGGTTCACCGACCTTGTGCGCGACCACCTCGGCGTGGTGCACCGCCGCCAGTACGGCCGCCGCGAGCAGGGCCGCCACCACGAAGATGAGCGGGCCGGGCAACTCCCGTCCCCAGGTCATCACGAGCACGAGCACGGCGACCAGGGGCGCGACGGTGGTCCAATCGGTCAGGCGGGATCGGATCATCGGCGGCATGCGCATACTTTGCCAGGAGGCAGGGGCAACCGCGCGTGGCGGGGTGGCTCCGGGCAGTCCTGTCGATCTATTCGATCGGGGCCGGTTGCTCCACGTGGTCGAGCACCTCACGGAGGTTCGCGATCACGGTTCCGGTCCAGCTCGGATCGGTGTCCTGGTGTTCGGTCGTCCGGAGCACCGTCATCCCGGCCGCCGCCGCGCCGGCCAGCTCGCCGTCCGCGCCGTCGCCCACGTACACGCAGTCGGCCGGCGCGACGCCCAGCCGCTCCGCGGCGGTGCGGTAGATCGCCGGGTCCGGCTTGGCCAGCCCGACCGCACAGGAGAAGACCGCGACGTCGAAACGCCGGGCCAGCGGGCCGCCCGCCCACGCCTCGGCCGTCTCGGACGTGGCGTTGCTGATCAGGGCCAGCCGGTGCCCGCGCAGGCGCAGCGCGTCGAGCACGTCCAGCGTGGCGGGCGCGACACGGCCCAGCACCCGGTGGGCGAGGGTCAGCCGATGCGCGGCGGCCCGGGTCACCTGATCGTCAGTCGGCGAGGCCCCGAGACGCTCGGCGAGGATGCGTACGGTCTCCGCCGCGTTCCACCGGACCAGGCGGTCCCGCCAGGTGGCGTGGTACGCGGCGACGAGCGCCGCCGGATCCACCCCCACGACGAGCGCCATCTCGCCGACAACCCGGTCCCGCTCGTCGTCGGCACCGTGGACCAGGGTGTGGAAGAGGTCGAAGACCACCGGCCGCGGCATGGCGGCATCCTACTGCGACGGTGATCACGGCTGCGGAAATGCCAGAGGGCACATCCGATGATCGGATGTGCCCTCTTACCTCTGGTCGGGGTGGCCGGATTCGAACCGACGACCTCTTCGTCCCGAACGAAGCGCGCTACCAAGCTGCGCCACACCCCGAGGCGTGCCGAC
>NZ_WBKS01000237.1:0-2862 GCF_008868145.1 Micromonospora sp. AMSO1212t | reverse complement strand
AGCCAGGTGGTGTCGGTGGGGGACGGGGGCGGTCCGACTGTCTCCTGGCCGGTTGCCGGGTCCACCAGGAGGAGGCGCCAGCCCGCGGGGGTGTGGACCGCCACGTCCACGGGGACGTTGTCCAGCCATTCGGTGGCCAGGAGCAGACCGGTGATGCCGTCGGGGATGCCGGCCCGCCAGTCGATCTCCGGCGGCAGGTCCGGTGGGCGGGCCGATCGTTCCACTGCTACCGGGTGGATCCGGGCGGCCAGCTCGGGTGCTGCCTGTGCCAGCAGCGCCCGGAGCAGTTCGCCCCGGCCGGCGCCCACGTCCACCACGTCCAGCCGGGCCGGGTGCCCCAGCGCCGCGTCCACCATCTCGAGTTGCCGCGCCAGGCACGCGGTGAAGACGGGCGAGGCGTGCACACTCGTGCGGAAGTGCGCGGCAGGCCCGGCGCCGGAGACGAAGAAGCCGTCCGGCCCGTACAGCGCCCGCTCCATCGCGTCGCGCCAGCGCAGCGGGGTGGTCACCGTGCCGACCCTACGGGACGTACCCGAAAGGGCGGTTTGCCCGCCACCGGAGCGGCCGCTTCGGGCGGTCGGTGAAGGTTTTCACACCTTCTTGTTTCGGGTCTGTCACCCGGGCGCATACTTGCCATCGACCGGTACCCCCTTCGAGGACTGGATCGCTGCCATGAGCGCACCGCTGCGCCCCCGGGCCACCGCTGCCCCGCTCGTCTTCCCGCGTACCCTCGCCGTCGGCGTCCTCGGCGCCGGCCGGGTCGGCGCCGTGCTGGGCGCGGCCCTCGCCGCCGCCGGCCACCGGTTGGTCGCCGCGTCCGGCGCCTCGGGCGCGACACGGGCCCGGCTGGCGCTGCTGCTGCCGCAGACCCCGCACCGCACCGCGTCCGAGGTGGCGCGTGCCGCCACCGACCTGCTGATCGTCGCGGTCCCGGACGACGCGCTCGCGGGCGTGGTCGCGGACCTGGCCGCGAGCGGCGCGCTGCGTCCCGGCCAGGTGGTGGCGCACACCTCCGGCGCGCACGGGCTCGCCGCGCTGGCCCCGGCCGTCGAGGCGGGCGCCCGGCCGCTCGCGCTGCACCCCGCGATGACCTTCACCGGTACGCCGGACGACCTGTCCCGCCTGCCCGGCATCTCCTACGGGGTGACCGCCCCGGCCGAGCTGCGCCCGTTCGCGGCCCGGCTGGTGGCCGACCTGGGCGGCGTACCGGAGTGGGTCGGTGAGAACGACCGGCCGCTCTACCACGCGGCGCTGGCACACGGCGCGAACCACCTGGTGACGCTCGTCAACGAGGCGGCCGACCGGCTGCGCGACGCCGGGGTGGAACGGCCGGAGAAGGTGCTCGCCCCGCTGCTGCGGGCCGCGCTGGAGAACGCGCTGCGGCTGGGCGACGACGCGCTGACCGGCCCGGTGTCGCGGGGCGACGCGGGCACCGTACGCCGGCATCTGGACCGGCTGGCGCGGACCGCGCCGGAATCCGTACCCGCGTATCTGGCGTTGGCACGACGGACGGCGGACCGCGCCGTCGCGGTCGGCCGCCTTCGCCCGGCGGACGCGGCCGCGCTGCGGAACGTGCTCGACCGAATCGAGGTGGCGGCCTGATGGCCGAGGTGCTGCACACGCGCAAGGAACTGGCGGCGGCCCGTGAGGCGATGGCCGGCCCGGTCGGCGTGGTGATGACCATGGGCGCGCTGCACGCCGGGCACGAGGCGCTGCTGCGGGCCGCCCGCGAGCGCGCCGGCCACGTCATCGTCACGATCTTCGTGAACCCGCTGCAGTTCGGCCCGAACGAGGACTTCGACCGCTACCCGCGCACGCTCGACTCCGACCTGGAGATCTGCCGCCGGGCCGGGGTGGACGTGGTGTTCGCGCCCTCGGCGACCGAGATGTACCCGGAGGGCCGGCCCACCGTGCGGCTCGACCCGGGTCCGCTCGGCGAGGACCTGGAGGGCCTGAGCCGTCCCGGCTTCTTCCACGGCGTGCTCACCGTGGTCATGAAGCTGCTCCAGCTCACCCGCCCCGACCTGGCCTTCTTCGGCGAGAAGGACTACCAGCAGCTCACCCTGGTCCGCCGGATGGTCCGCGACCTCGACGTGCCGACCGAGATCGTCGGCGTGCCGACCGTCCGGGAGCCGGACGGGCTGGCCATGTCCAGCCGCAACCGGTACCTGTCGGCGCCCGAGCGGCAGACCGCGCTGAGCCTGTCCGCCGCGTTGCGGGCCGGCGCGGCGGCGGCCGAGCGGGGCGAGGACGCGGGTGCGGTGCTCGCCGCCGCGCACCGGGCCTTCGACGCGCCGGACGCCCGCCTGGACTACCTGGTGCTCACCGACACCGAGCTGGAACCCGGCCCGGTCACCGGTCCGGCCCGGCTGCTGATCGCGGCCTGGGTCGGCGCCACCCGCCTGATCGACAACACGGCCATCCACCTCGCGCCGCGTACCTGAACCCCACCACGAATGCGGAAAGGCACCCCGATGTTCCGGACCATGCTCAAGTCGAAGATCCACCGCGCCACCGTGACCCAGGCCGACCTGCACTACGTCGGCTCGGTGACGGTGGACGAGGATCTGCTCGACGCGGCGGACCTGCTCCCCGGTGAGCAGGTAGCGATCGTGGACATCACCAACGGCGCCCGGCTGGAGACGTACGTGATCCCGGGCCGGCGGGGCAGCGGCGTGATCGGCATCAACGGCGCCGCCGCGCACCTGGTGCACCCCGGTGACCTGGTCATCCTGATCTCGTACGGGCAGATGGACGACGCCGAGGCCCGCACGTACCGCCCGAATGTGGTGCACGTGGACGCCGACAACAAGATCGTCGACCTCTCGACGGACCCGACCACGGCCGCCCCCGGCACCGCAG
>NZ_WBKS01000236.1:0-2991 GCF_008868145.1 Micromonospora sp. AMSO1212t | reverse complement strand
GCGGCGAGCAGCAGGCGACCGGCGCGGCCACGGGGGTGTGGCCTGGTGGATTGCATGTTTGGGGGACCTCTTCCGTGGGTTCGAAAGGGTGAGCGGGGGTGGGGCGGCCGTCCCGGGTGACGAACACGATGCGCCATCCATGAAAGTCTTTGCAAGAGCTTGCGGCAAAGTTTTCGAAACCAGCAGGCAATACGAAGCGGTCCGCGTTCGCGGCCACCAGCGGCGATCCATGCTGGACCCGGTGGACCAGGGTCGGTCGCAGTTCCCGCTGCTCGGGACACGGTGAACCGCCTTGCGGGATGACCGCAACTTCCGAGCAGATTTTCCAACGTTTGCGGGCCGGCGACTCCGACCTGAGCCGATCCGGGCCTGCCGGGGGCCGCCGGCACGTACCGTGTCGGTAGATCCCGCTCACGGACGGCTCACACGCCGTGCCCGTGCGCGCCGTCCTGGCCCGAGGGAGATGCCGTGACCGCAGCCGGTGTCCGCCGGCACGCCGTGGCCGGCGCGCCGCTGCTGTGTGACGCCCGGGAGCACGGCCTGACCGGTGACGGGGTGACCAACGACCAGCCGGCCCTGGCGGCGCTCGTCGACCGGCTCGGCGACGCGTACGACGCCGACGGCCGGGCCAGGGTGGTCTACTGCCCGCCCGGGGTGTACGCCGTCCGCGACGCCGCCACCGTCTGGCGCAGCGGGGTGTCGCTGGTGGGCGCCGGGCCGGGTGCGACCCGGTTCGTGCTGAGCAACGAGGGCAACCGGGCGCAGCCGGTTCCGCTGGCGTTCCACACCGCCGAGCAGCACGGGGCGAGCCCGGACCGGCACCTGGCCTACTGCACGTTCGCCGACTTCGAGATCGACGGTTCCGGGGTCGCGTCGGCCGACTACAACCCGCTGGCCAAAGGGCTGGGGTTGCAGTACGTGACCGGGGGCGTCTTCCGCAACCTGTTCATCCACCACACCGCCGCCACCGGGTTCGGCTGCGACTTCCTCCAGGACACGGTGGTCGACAACGTCCGGGTGCTGGAGTGCGGACGGATGGACGACGGCCTGGAGATGGGCGGCGCGGGCATCGGCATCGGCATCGGCGGGTGGGGGCCGGTCGAGCGGCTGACCATCGCCGACTGCACGGCCGTCGGCAACGCCACCAACGGGATCTTCGTCGAGATGCAGTACGCGGGCCGGCCGCAGCCCCGGGGCATCCGGATCATCGGCTGCCACGCCGAGGGCAACCGGTTCGGCATCTCCGACTGGGGCGCCGACGGTCTGATCGTCACCGGCTGCACGATGGTCGGCAACCTGGAGGCCGGCTTCCAGGTCTCGGCGAAGGGCACCACCGGCGTTCCCGGGCGCGGCGGCCTGCTCACCGACTGCCTGATCGACGGCAACCTCCGCGACGGGGTGAACATCGGCAACACCCGGGGCCCCTACACGGTGCGGGGCAACCGGATCACCGGCAACGGCCGCTACGGCTACCACCACCAGGATCTCGGCGAGGGCAACCGGGCCACCGCCGAGGAGATCGTCATCGAGAGCAACGACATCTGGGGCAACAGCCTCGACGGAATCCGCTCCGACCGCCCACTGCGGGACGCGGTGATCATCAACAACCGGATCCGCAACAACGGCCGCCAGTGCGCCCCGGCCGCCACCGGCGGCGGCGAGTCGGTCCGCTACACCGAGACCACGCTCGTCGACCAGCGTGCCCGCTGGCCGCGGGACGGGCACCGGGGCAAGCGCCTGCGAGTCGGCCGGCGCTTCGCGGTGGTCGCCAGCAACGACGAGACGACGCTCGTGCTCGCGCCGAACCGCCCGGGCATCGACAGCTCCTGGAGTGCCGACATCCCGTCGCCCGGTACGCCGTACGAGCTGCCGGACCCGCCGCCGAACCGGGCGGGTGTCACGCTGAACGCCACCTGCGACTCGGTCACCGTGCGCGGCAACCTGATCCGGGACAGCGGCTCCGGCACGCAGACCGCCGGCATCTGGATCACCGAGCGCGGCAGTTGCCTGAACTGCCGGGTGGTCGAGAACGACCTCGACGGCAACCACACCGCGATCCGCGCCGACACCCCCGCCCTCGGCGGGCACTGGGAGGGCAACCACGGCGACCAGTGACCGCCCTGGTGTGGGGCGGCGGGCGCGACCGGCGCCCGGGTCAGAACCGCCGGCGCGGCAGCCAACCCAGGAAGCGAGCCCTGGCCTGGGCGGGTGGCAGGGCCGGAAGGTCCTTGGTGGCGGCGACGAGACAGGCGCCGAGATAGACGGCGAGCCCGGCGGTCGTACCACCGAACTCGACGAGCAGCTGACTCTGCTTCGTGGGACACGGCCAGGCGGCGGCGCAGCCGCTGCACCGCCAGCTCGGCGGCAGCGGCAGATGTGCGGGCGGGGCGTAGTGGCGGGACGCGCTGTTGCGGCCACGCCGGTCCGGGCGCGGCCGTCCGGCGCCGGGCGCCGGCCCTGCGAGGCGCTGGCGGACACGGGTCAGCGCCGCGCCGACCCGGACCAGTGCCTCCACCCCCACCCGCTGGGCCAGCACGGCGGTCAGCAGGTGATGCCCCAACGCGTCGAACTCGTCAAGGGTCCATCCCCGCCGCTGGCAGAAGTCGCGCAGCGCATGGCCGTCCGCGCGGGACGGATGCGCCAGCGCCTCCTGCAGCGTCTCCCGCACCGCGACGCTCAGGGCCGGCTCGTGCCCCCGGAGCCGGCCGGCCACGCGATGATCGTCCACGATCTGCCGGAGCGACTCCGCCGCCGCCTTCCGGGCCACGTCCCGCGCATACGCCATGTCCACCTGCGCCCCCTCGACCACCGCCCCCAGCGAGCCACAACGGGGCCGACTTTTCCGCACCGGCGGAATGCGGGGCTAGGGCGTGTCCTGTCGATCATGGGAGCCAGATGACGGCAGCGATCAGGACGAGGCCGGCTCGGTAGAGGGATGCGCGTTTGGCGTATCGCGTTGCCAGGTCACGCCACTGCTTGAGCCGGTTGAAG
>NZ_WBKS01000235.1:0-3022 GCF_008868145.1 Micromonospora sp. AMSO1212t | reverse complement strand
AGATCTGTATAAGCGACAGCGTCGTGCCGGGTGGCCAGGTAGATCGTGAAGTCGTACCGGTCGCCCGAGCCGACCCGCTGCAACCGCAGCTTGCCGCCGTCGACCCAGCTGCCCGGGCCGGCCAGGGCCCGCTGCACCGCGTCGCCGAAGTCGCGGACCTCCTCGCCGGAGCCGTTCTCCACCGCCACCCGGTATCGGCGCAGCGTCCCCGCGCGGCCGAGCACGCCGCTGCTCCGCTCGTCGTAGGCGAAGCTGCCCCGGCCCTTCGCCGGCCCCGGGCCGGACAGCGTCAGCACCGGCGCGGCCGGCGAGCTGGGCGTCACCGTGGGCGGCGGCGAGATGCTCGGCGTGGACGGCGCCTGCGTGGGGGGCGGAGGCTGGGCGACGAACCCGTCGGTGACCCGAGTCCCCGCGCCCGCCGACGGCAGTTGCACCGCCACGCCGACACCGACCGCGGCGGCGGCGACGAAGGCGCAGACCACGAGCGCGGTGCGCCAGTGACGGAACGAGGAACGGGATCGGGCTGCACGAGGACGGCGGGAGCTGGGCATCCGGCTCAGCCTGCCATGTCACGCTCCGATCCGCTCTCCCCCGTACCGACGGCCAGCGCTGTGGCCTGCGCATTCTCCCGTTCCGGCAGACCAGCTCCCGGCGCGTCCCCCGGCGACACGCCCGGCGTCGCGTCCGTAGCCTGCCCCGGCTCCGCCTCGGCGAGCAGCCCCAGCACCGCCCGCGCCACGGTCCGCGGCACCTCCAGCTGGGCCACGTGCCCGACGCCGTCGAGCATCAGCAGCCGGCTGTCCGGGATGACCCGGGCCGCCTGCGGCGCCACCCGCACGTCGACCAACCGGTCCTGCCGCCCGCCCACCACCAGCGTGGGCGCCCGTACCACCGCCGCCTGCCGCCAGAGCGCGCCCTCCCCCGGCAGGTACGAACGCAGGAAGCTGCCGACCAGGCCCCGGAACGTCCGCACGTACGCGGCGGCGTAGTGGGCCGCCTCGTACCGGACGCGGATCTCGTCGATCGCCTCCTGCCGGCGCTGCTCACTGATCCGGGTCAGGTCCGCCACGCACGCCTCCATCACCTGCTGCGCCGTCACCTCCGGGCTGAACTGGGCCAGCCGCCAGGCGGCCAGCCGTTCGCCCCGGGGGATCGCCAGCAGCGGGAGCATCCGCCCCTGCAACGAGCGCCGGAAGTCGAGGAACGGCAGGGCGGGCGAGACCAGGGTGAGCGTGCGGACCAGGTCGGGGCGCAGCGCCGCCACCCGGACCGAGATCGCGCCGCCGAGCGAGTTGCCGAACAGGTGCACCGGCCCGCGGTCGCTGTGCTCGATCCAGCGGATCACCCGCTCGGCGAAGGCCGGGATCGTGTAGCGCGGCCCCGGCTCGCTGCGCCCGAACCCGGGCAGGTCGATCGCCTGACCGTCGAGCCGGTCCGCGAGCAGACCGGCCAGGTCGGTCCAGTTCTGCGCCGACCCGCCGAGGCCGTGCACGTACAGCGCGGGCTCCGCGCCGGGACCGCTGGCCGGTGTCTCGCGGACGTGCACGAGCGTGCCGTCGAGGCGTACGTGCCGGCCCGGCCAGGGCGGCGGGACGTGGTGTGCGGGAAGTCTGTGCTCCGGCCAGAGTGCGGCACGTTTCATGTCTCCAGTCTCCCCCGCACGGGCCGTACCGCACACCGGCTCAGGAGAGCAGCGCCTCCAGCCGCCGGTTCACCGCCGCGAGCGTGGCCCGCACGACCGCCTGCCGGGGATCACCGGCCACCAGCGCCGAACCGGCCAGCTGCTCCACCCAGCCGTCGCAGACCAGCAGCACCACCACTGTCGCGACCTCGCAGTTGCCGAACGGCACCACTGCTGCGTGCTCCACGAAGCACCGGCCCCGCTCGCCGGACGGGACGCCCCGGCCGAGCAACTCGTCCACCGCGGCGGCCGCGGCCACCGCGCAGAGCCGCAGCACGTACCCGTCGACCGCCGGGCCGGTCGCGTGCCCCTCGGCCGTCCGGTCGCCCGCGACCAGGCGGACCTCGGTGGTGGCGTCCAGGCCGAACGTGCTCACCAGGACGTGCTCGATCACCACCCGGGGCCCCGGCAAGCCGCCGGTGTCCAGTGGTCGCGACGGCGCGGTCTCCGTCGTGGTCATCTGCCCACCGGAGTACGACGTACCGAGCGTGACCGGGCTGCCGGTGGACGTGCCGGTCGGCGCGGAGGCCAGCGACGTCTCGTCCACCGCGGCCCGGCCCCGGTGGGTCGCCTGCCGGCGGCGGCGCGGCGGCTCGTCGCCGTCACCGGGCGCCTCGGCCGGACGCGGGGCGCGATCGGCGCCGAACCTTGCGTCGCCGGAGCGGTTCGCGGCCGGACGTGCCGCGCCGGTGCGCGCCGGCATCTCGTCCCCGCCCGTCTCGTCACCGGTGCGGAGCGCCTGGGTGCGGGCCTCGGCCGGCTCGGACTGCGCGGCACGGGTCTCATCCGTGCGGGCCTGGCCCGGCGCGGACTGCGCGCCGGGCACCCGGGGCTCGCCGGCGCGCGTCTCACCGGAGCGGTCCAGCCGGTTCGACCGGCGGCGCAGCGGGGCCGGCGGCGGCACGGCGGGTGCGCCGGGCAGGTTCTGCGGGGCGGCGGCCAGGCCCATCCGCTCCTGGAGCAGCCGGGCCACCAGGCGGCTCACCTCGGCCGGGTCGGCACCGTCGGCCAGGTCGAGCCGGAGGCTGTGCGCGCCGGCCGGGGTACGGCGCAGCGCGGCGTCGCGTACGCCCGCCACCTCCCGGACCGCGTCCAGGATCGCGTTGACGTCGAAGCCCTCCGGCCGCTCCCGCAGCGGCGCGGGTTCGTCGTCGCGGCGCAGGTGGGTGGCGATACGGGCGAGTTCGGGGGTCTCGGCGGACGGTTCCACTGCCGGTGGCTCCGGCACGACTGGCACGTCCGGTTCCGAGGGGACGCGCTGCGGCAGCACGGGGGACGGTTCCTCCGGTCGGGACTCGGCGACCGCGTCGGCGGCCGGCACCGGTTCCGGTGCGGACCGGC
>NZ_WBKS01000234.1:0-3114 GCF_008868145.1 Micromonospora sp. AMSO1212t | reverse complement strand
CCCCCTACCGTCCGGACGATCTCCGCTGGTCGTGCGCTACCGTGGCACCGACCGTGCCACAGCGAAGCCGGTGTGAAACCGGCGCTGTCCCGCAACTGTGATGCCCCGTACGCGCGGCGTCGGCCTCCCGCCGGCGCCGACGGACGTGGGACGAGCCAGGTCGCCTGCGGCCCGGTCGCGACACGCGCTCTCGAGGAAGGGCGCCTCGCGGGCGGGCCTTTTCCCCTGTCGGCGAAGCACCACACTCCTCGACCGACAGGAGGCACCCATGTCCAGACGTACCCCCCGGCTCTTCGCCACCGCGCTCGCGGCCGGCGTGCTGCTCCTCGGCGGCTGCGCCGAGAAGACCTCGACCGACACCCCCGCCGCCGGCGGCTCCGGCGGCGCGTTCCCGGCCACCGTCGGCAAGCTGACGCTGGAGAAGCGGCCCGAGAAGATCGTCTCGCTCTCGCCGACCTCCACCGAGATGCTCTTCGCCATCGGCGCCGGCAAGCAGGTCACCGCCGTCGACGACCAGTCGAACTACCCGGCCGAGGCGCCCCGCACCGACCTGTCCGGCTACCAGCCGAACGCCGAGGCCGTCGCCTCCCGGAACCCCGACCTGGTGGTGATCTCGGACAACCTCAACAAGATCGCCGACCAGCTCGTCGCGCTGAAGATCCCGGTCCTCCAGATCCCCGCCGCGGCCACCCTCGACGACACGTACCGGCAGCTCACCGACCTGGGCACGCTCACCGGCCACCGGTCCGAGGCGGACGCCGTGGTGCAGAAGATGAAGGACGACATCACCGCGCTGACGAAGGACCTGCCGAAGCGCGCGGAGAAGGTGACCTACTACCACGAGCTGGGCCCGGAGCTGTACACCGCGACCAGCAAGACGTTCATCGGCACCATCTACGCGCTCGCCGGCCTGGAGAACATCGCCGACGCGTCCGACGCCGACGGGAAGAACGGCGGCTACCCGCAGCTCTCACAGGAGGTCATCGTCAAGGCGAACCCCGACTTCGTCTTCCTCTCCGACACCAAGTGCTGCAAGCAGAACGCCGACACGGTGAAGGCGCGCAGCGGCTGGTCCGGCATCACCGCTGTGAAGAACAACCAGATCGTCGAGCTGGACGACGACATCGCCTCGCGCTGGGGCCCGCGCGTGGTCGACCTGCTCAAGGTGATCGTCGACGCCACCGCCAAGGTCCCGGCCTGACCGTGGCCGTACGACAGGCGGACTCCGCCCCTCGCCCGGCCGTCCGGGGCGCCCCGGCCCGGCACATGGCTGTCCCGGCCCGGGCGGCGTGGGGCGCGCGGCGCGGCCGGTGGCCCGATCCGGCCCGCCGGGCTGCGCAAGCGCTGGCTGCTCGCCGGTGTCGCGGCGGTGCTCGTCGCGCTGGTGGCCGGCGTCTCGCTCGGCCCGGTGAGCCTGCCGCCCGGCAGCGTCGCGGCCGAACTGCTCAACCTGCTGCCCGGGGTGCACCTGGACAGCGGGCTCACCGAGCGGGAAATCGCGATCATCACCGAACTGCGGCTGCCCCGGGTCGTGCTCGGGCTGCTCGTCGGCGCGCTCCTGGCCCTGGCCGGCGGCTGCTACCAGGGCGTCTTCCGCAACCCGCTGGCCGACCCGTACCTGCTGGGTGTGGCGGCCGGCGCCGGGTTCGCGGTCACCACGGCGATCGTGCTCGGCGCCGGGGCGGGCGGCGCGCTGACCGGGCTGCCGATCACCATCCCGCTCGCCGCGTTCGTCGGCTCGCTCGGCGCGGTCGTGCTGACGTACCTGCTCGGCGCGGCCGGTGGACGGGACCGGTCACCGGCCACCCTGATCCTGGCCGGCGTCGCGGTCTCGGCGTTCTTCGGCGCCGGGCAGACGTACCTGCTGCAACAGCACTCCGACAACATCCAGCAGGTCTACTCCTGGCTGCTCGGGCGGCTGGCCACCGCCGGCTGGCACGACGTGTGGCTGGTCCTGCCGTACTTCGTGCTCACCGCCGTGGTGGTGCTGCTGCACCGGCGCGAGCTGGACGTGCTCTCCGTCGGCGACGACGAGGCCGCCGGCCTGGGCCTGCACCCGCAACGCTCCCGCTACCTGCTGATCGCCGCGGCGTCGCTGGGCACCGCCGCAGCCGTGTCCGCGTCCGGGCTGATCGGCTTCGTCGGCATCATCGTGCCGCACACCATGCGGCTGCTCTTCGGTTCCAGTCACCGGGTGATCCTGCCGCTGTCGATGCTGTTCGGCGGCGCGTTCCTCGCGCTGACCGACGTGGTCGCCCGTACCGCCGCCGCCCCCGCCGAGATCCCGATCGGCGTGGTCACCGCGCTGCTCGGCGGCCCGTTCTTCGTCCTGGTCCTGCGGACCGCCCGCCGGGTGGCGATGTGAACGCCCCCGCCGTGCGCGTTCACGACCTGCGGGTCGCCCTCGGCGGCAACCCGATCCTGACCGGCGTCGACCTGACCGTCGCCGCCGGCGAATGGGTCACCGTCATCGGCCCCAACGGCGCCGGCAAGTCGACCCTGTTGCGCGCCGTCGGCGGCCTGCTGACCGGCCCGGGCGAGGTGGCCCTCTTCGGTACGCCGATAGCTGCGCTCCGTCGCCGCGAGCGGGCCCGTGTGGTGGCCACCGTGGCGCAGTCCCCGGTGGTGCCGGCCGGCATGTCGGTGTTCGACTACGCGCTGCTCGGCCGCACCCCGTACATCCCGGCGCTGGGCCGCGAGTCCGCCGCCGACCTGGCCGCCGTGCACGAGGTGCTGGACCGGCTCGACCTGGGCCCGCTCGCCCACCGCGAGCTGGCCACGCTCTCCGGCGGCGAGCGTCAGCGCGTCTTCCTGGCACGGGCGCTGGCCCAGGGCGCCACGCTGCTGCTGCTCGACGAGCCGACGAGCGCGCTGGACATCGGGCACCAGCAGGAGGTGCTCGAACTCGTCGACCAGCTCCGCCGGGCGCACGGCCTGACCGTGCTCGCCACCATGCACGACCTCTCCATCGCCGGCGAGTACGCCGACCGCCTGGTGCTGCTCGCCGACGGCCGGGTGGCCGCCGCCGGCCCCCCGGAGGAGGTGCTGACCGAGGAGTTGCTGGCCCGCCACTACCGAGCCCACATCCGCGTCATCCCCGGCGACCACGGCCCC
>NZ_WBKS01000233.1:0-3270 GCF_008868145.1 Micromonospora sp. AMSO1212t | reverse complement strand
ACGGCGGGACGGCGGGACGGCGGCCCGACGTCCCGCCGTCCCGCCGTCCCGCCGTCCCGCGGCGAAAATGCAGTTAGCGGCATTCGGCGTCCGATTTGTCGCCGCTAACCTCACGATCGACAATGCTGGCGAGGGTGGGTTGCGGTGGGTGCGTCCGCCGCGCCGGGGCTGCGGGAGATCTTGGTACGAAGTGGCCCCTATCGGGGCGTAATTCTTCCAAGATCTCTTCCTCTCAGCGGCTCAGAGCCCTGGGGGTGTGGGAATTGCGGAGGGCTGACGCCTTCTCCAAGATCGCGTTCTGTGCCATTCTCCCTACGGCGAGCCACGGGGCGGGCCGCTCGCCGCCGGTGGCCGAGGGAGGGTCGGTGGCTGAGGACGACGTCGCACGGACCGGGATCCGAGTCGGGGGCTGGCTGCCCACGCCGGACGAACCGGCCGACGCCCCGGAGCGGTCCGCGGGTCCGCGTCGCCTGCCCGGGGACACTGATCCCACCGTGCCCCGGACTGGGACCCCGCGGGACGGGAACCGCCCACCGGCCGACCCGGACGATCCGGTGCCTGCGGGGAACCTGGAGCCGCCCGGTACCGCTGTCTGGCCGCCTCCGCGCAATTTCGGCCCGGCGACTCACGATCTCCCCGCCGCAGGCCCGCTTCCAGCCGACACGTCCGCGCCCGGCCCGTCCGCAGCCGGTGCGTTCGCACCGAACCAGCTCGGCCCCGGTCAGCCCGGCCCCGGTCAGCCCGGCCCCGGTCAGCCCGGCCCCGGTCAGCCCGGCGTCGGTCAGCCCGGCCTCGGCCAGCCCGGCGTCGGTCGGCCTGGACCAGGTCAGCCTGGGGCAGGTCAGCCTGGCCTCGGTCAGCCTGGGCCCGGCCTGCTCGCGCCCGGCACACTCCCGGCTGGTCTCGTCGTGCCGGACTCCCTTGCGGCGGATCCCGTCGCGCCCGGCCCACTTGCGTCGGCCCCGCTCGCCCCGGGCCAGCTCGCCCCGGGCCAGTTCCTTGGCGGGGCATCGCCGCCCGTCGGTCCCGAGCCGCGACCGAGCCCGCCCGGCGGCCGGGTTCCGCTGGTCGGGCCGGCCCCGATCGGCCTGCACCTGTCCGCTCCGTCGCCGGTCCGGGCGGGCGCCGCCCACAAGCCGGCCGAGCCGGCCGACCTCGGGGCGCTGCAGGAGACGGATGCGGAGGCGAGACCGGGCCGGCACTCCGCCCGGGAGAGCGTCCCGGCACGTCTGGCCGATCTGACCGGCGGTCTGACCGGCCTGACCGACGGGCTCGGCGTCCGGCTGCGCTCCGCAGTCCGGGCTGCGAAGACCCGGCTGAGCCGGACGCTCGCCCCGATCGCCGGCCCGCTGCGGCCCTCGCCCGACGCCCCGGCCACGCGGGTCGCCACCGCCCGGGCCCGCCGCCGGCGCCGGCGCGCCGTGCTGGCGGCGGTGGCCGTGACCGGGCTGGTGGCGGCGCTGGCGTACGCGGCCCGGTCACCCGCGCCGCCCTCACCGACCGGGGAAACCGCGCCGGTGGCAGCACCAAGCGAGCAGGCGCCGAACAAGCAAATCCCGAGCGAGCAGGCGCCGGCCGCCGGCGACCCGGTGTCGTCCGGTGGGCCGCTGCTCGATGTGGACCTGGCGCCGTTGCCGGGGTCGTTGTCGCTCACCGCGCTCGGTACGCGGGACTGGCGGCACTGGGGCGGCGGCGGCGCGGACAGCTTCCATCGCAAGGCGAGCGGCACCGGCGAGATCCAGGATCCCGGCGGGGAGCGGCTGGAGCACAACGCGGGCGCCAGCGATCTCCAGTGGACCGACGGCACGCCGACGGCCGGCCAGGAGGGCATCCGGGCGGGGGTCTTCCGGCGCGGCGCCGGGAAGAGCTTCACGCTGGGCGTGGCCGGGAGCGGGGATCTGCGTACGGTCCGGCTGTTCGTCGGCACGTTCTCGGCCGGCGCGCGGCTCGACCTGTCGCTGTCCAGCGGTGGCGATCCCGTCGTCCGCGAGGTGGCCCTCGCCGCGGGCGACCGCTTCTACCAGTACGTCATCTGCTTCCGGGCGGACCCGGGGGAGCGGCTGCTGATCAGGTGGCACGCCCTGACCGTGACCGGCGGGCAGAACGACGGGGTGGCGTTGCAGGCGATCACGGTAAGCTGAGCGGCCGGTCCGGCGAGCGGTCGCCAGGTAACGAACTGGAAACGCCCGTCACTCGACATATGGCGCAAAGAGCCGTCCGGTGACACCGTGAAGCCCGTCACGCACCGGTCGTTTCCGGGCGGTGCCGTGACCGAAGTGGAGGGTGTGGTGGGCCAGGAGGACCGTCCGCGTTCCGGCCCCGGCTCGCACCGGCACGGCTTTCCGCGTACCCGGTCCGCGCTGCGCCGACTGCGCCGCCGGCGTCGGCTGATGCTGGAAGGGCTGGCCGCGATCCTCTGCCTGGCGGCGCTGGCGGTCTACCTCGGCGTCGAACGGCACGACTCGCCGCGCGAGGAGCACGCCCGAGTGCCGGTGGCGCCGCCCGGCCGGGTCGGGCTGCCGAACGAGACCGACGACACCGTGGTCAACCCGGGGTTGCGTCCCCGGCAGCGGCCACCGTCGCCGAGCCCGTCGCCGTCCACTCCGTCGCCTTCACCGACACCCGCGCCGCCGCCGATCGTCGCCGTGACCCGCGCCGAGGTGCCCGCCACCGTCGACCTCACCGCCGCCGGCCCCACCGACTGGGTCCACTGGGGGCTCAACGGCGCCGACCGGACGGTCCGCAAGCGGGGCGGCTCCGGCGAGATCCGCGACGAGGGCGGCCGCGGGCGGCGGGAGAGCTTCAGCAACAACCCCGAGGCGTACGCCTGGCGCGACGGCAACCCGGTCGCGTCGGCGGGCGGCACCATGACCGGCGTCTACACCTGCCACCGGGGCAGCGGGTTCAACCTGGCGGTGGCCGCCGACGGGCGCCAGCGCACGGTACGTCTGTACGCCGGGCTCTGGATGGCCCGTGGCCGCCTCGACGTGCGCGTCTCCGGCGGCGGCCCGGTGACCACGCTGCGGATGGAGGACCCGCACACCGCGCTCACCGCCGAGTTCACCGTCAGGTTCCGCGCTCCGCGCGGCGAGAAGCTGCTGCTGAACTGGACGGTGGAGGAATCACTGGGCGACTGCGGCAACGTCAGCCTCCAGGCGGTGGCGCTGCGCTGAGCGGGGACAGTTTGTCCGTCGCGTACCGGGCCGGGCGTCGTACGTTTCGGTTGTCCCGTCCGACCATCCTCTGTGGAGGCCCGACCGATGACCGGCC
>NZ_WBKS01000232.1:0-3499 GCF_008868145.1 Micromonospora sp. AMSO1212t | reverse complement strand
GGTGGCGGCGGTGGGCGGGCGGCGGCCGGGCCGGCGGCGCAGTACCCGTCGCGGCCGGGTGGCCTGCCGGATCCGCTCCTCACCGGCGTGCGCCAGTATGTCCCGCTGGAAGAGGGCGGCCTGCATCTTGGCGGCGATCTGCCGCTGTTCCCGGGCGATCTCGGCGTCGCGGGCCTTCATCTCGGCGATCGAGCGCTCGATGTCGGCCAGGTGCTCGGCCCACTGGGGCTGGTGCGCGCCGCACTGCGGGCAGACGACGGCGGGCTTGATGTCCTGCCCGCACGAGGCGCACCTGAAGCTCTCCACGACAGTCTCCCGTCCGCCCGTGCCCCCGCACTGTGGACCTCCCAGAGGCAGCATGCCTTGAGTGGGCCGGGATTTCGACAGTTGCCGCCGCGTTCCGGACAACAAAAACGGACCGGCCGCGGGGGAGACGTTCCCCGGCGGCCGGTCCGCACGGTCAGCGGGTCAGGGGCGGCCCATGCCGCGGTACTCCCAGCCGGCCTGCGTCCACAGTGTCGAGTCGAGGCAGTTGCGCCCGTCGACCACCTTGCGGCCGTTCGCCAGCTCGCCCAGGGCGACCGGGTCGGCGTTGCGGAACTCGGCCCACTCGGTGAGCACACAGACCAGGTCGGCGCCGCGGACGGCGTCGTTCATGCTCTCCGCGTACGTCAGCTCGGGCACCGCCCGGCGCGCGTTCTCGATCCCCTGCGGGTCGAACACGTGCACGTCGGCGCCGGCCTTGCCGAGCAGCGAGGCGACCGCGAGCGCCGGCGCGTCGCGTACGTCGTCGGTGTTGGGTTTGAAGGTGGCGCCGAGCACCGCGACCCGGGTGCCGGACAGGTCCGGTCCGGCCGGGCCGGAGCGGCGGCCGAGCAGTTCGGCGGCGAGCTGCACGACGCGGCTGCGGCGGCGCTGGTTGATCAGGTCGACCTCGTGCAGGAAGCGCAGCGCCTCACCGGCGCCCAGCTCCTGCGCCCGGGCCTGGAAGGCACGGATGTCCTTGGGCAGGCAGGCGCCGCCGAAGCCCAGCCCGGCCTGGAGGAAGCGGTTGCCGATGCGCGGGTCGTAGCCGATCGAGCGGGCGAGCTGGGTGACGTCGCCGCCGGCCGCCTCGCAGACCTCGGCCATCGCGTTGATGAAGGAGATCTTGGTGGCGAGGAACGCGTTCGCGGCGACCTTGACCAGCTCGGCGGTGGCGAAGTCGGTGACCACCAGCGGCACCTCGCGGTCCTCGGTGGCGGCGAGGTCGAAGACGCCTTTGTGGGCGGCGAAGAGCATGCCGTTGGCCCACTCGCTCTTGACGCCGACCACGATCCGGTTCGGACGCAGCACGTCGTCGACGGCGAAGCCCTCCTGGAGGAACTCGGGGCTCCACGCCACCTCGACGCCGAGGTCGGTCGGGGTGTGCTTGCCGACGAGCTGCTCCACCCACTCGGCGGTGCCCACCGGCACGGTGGACTTCCCGACGATCAGCGCCTTGCGGGTCAGGTGCTGGGCGAGGCTGGTCACCGATGCCTCGACGTACGACAGGTCGGCGCCCATCCCGTCGGCCCGCTGCGGGGTCCCGACGCAGATGAAGTGGACGTCGCCGAAGTCGGCGGTCTCCTGCATGTCGGTGCTGAACCGCAGCCGGCCGGCGGCCAGGTTGCGGCGCAGCAGCTCGTCGAGGCCCGGCTCGTGGATCGGCACCTCGCCCGCGTTGAGCTTGGCGATCTTGTCCGCGTCCACGTCGAAGCCGAGCACCTCGTAACCCAGCTCCGCGTAGCAGATGGCGTAGGTCGCACCGAGGTAGCCGGTGCCGAGGAACGTCACCCGCGGGCGGGCGGCGCCGGACGGCGGGGTCACCGCGGCGATGGCGGGCATCGGCTGGGTGTTCGGGTACGGAATCGTCACGCCTGTCTTCTCCGCTCGCACTGGCGGCGCTTCCACGCGTCGCATTCTGCTGGGGCGCCGAGGCCGGGCACCGAGGGAACTGGATGTCTGCTGTGAGGGTAATGGGGTCGGGCGGTCGAGGCTCGGGCGCGAGCCTACCCGCCGGTAAGGTTCGGCCGGGGCCGGTGGCTATCCTTCAGTTTGCGGCAGTCGTCGGCCCCTGGGCGGCACAGACTGCGCATGATAGCGGTGAAAGGGGAGGGCCGACATGGCCGCAGAGCAGTCGTTCGACGTCTACCGGTTGCCGGAGGAGCACGAGGCGATCCGGGAGGCGGTCCGTGAGGTCTGTGCGGCCAAGGTGGCTCCGCACGCCGCCGAGGCGGATGAGACAGGTGAGTTCCCCAAGGCCTCCTACGAGGCTCTGCGCGCGGCCGACTTCCACGCCCCGCACATCCCGGTCGAGTACGGCGGCGCCGGCGCGGACGCGCTGGCCACGGCCATCGTGATCGAGGAGGTGGCCCGGGCCTGCGCGTCGTCCTCGCTGATCCCGGCGGTGAACAAGCTGGGCACCATGCCGCTGCTGCTGGCCGGTTCCGAGGAGCTGAAGCGCAAGTACCTCACCCCGGTCGCGGCCGGGGAGGGCATGTTCTCCTACTGCCTCTCCGAACCGGAGGCGGGCAGCGACGCCGCCTCGATGACGACCAAGGCGGTACGTGACGGAGACCACTGGGTGCTCAACGGCGTGAAGCGGTGGATCACCAACGCGGGCGTCTCCGAGTACTACACCGTGTTCGCCGTGACCGATCCCACAGCCCGGTCGAAGGGCATCTCCGCGTTCGTGGTGGAGAAGTCCGACCCGGGCGTCAGCTTCGGCGCCCCGGAGAAGAAGCTCGGCATCAAGGGCTCGCCCACCCGCGAGGTCTACTTCGACAACGTCCGGATCCCGGCCGACCGCATGATCGGCGCCGAGGGCACCGGCTTCGCCACCGCCATGAAGACGCTGGACCACACCCGGGTCACCATCGCCGCCCAGGCGGTCGGCATCGCCCAGGGCGCGCTGGACTACGCCAAGGGCTACGTCCAGGAGCGCAAGCAGTTCGGCAAGGCGGTCGCCGACTTCCAGGGCATCCAGTTCATGCTCGCCGACATGGGCATGAAGCTGGAGGCGGCGCGGCAGCTCACGTACGCCGCCGCCGGCAAGTCCGAGCGCGGCGACGCGGACCTGACCTACTTCGGCGCGGCCGCGAAGTGCTTCGCCTCGGACGCCGCCATGGAGATCACCACGGACGCGGTCCAGCTGCTCGGCGGCTACGGCTACACCCGCGACTACCCGGTCGAGCGGATGATGCGGGACGCCAAGATCACCCAGATCTACGAGGGCACCAACCAGGTCCAGCGCATCGTGATGGCGCGCCAGCTGCTCAAGGGCTGACCGCAGGGCGTTCGGGCGGGCGGGCAGGTGACACCTGCCCGCCCGCGCTCGTTCAACGGCTCTCGGTGCCCTCCGGCCGGCCCGCGCCGCGCGGGGGCGCGGACCACGGCGACTCGCTGCCGGTGCGGCGGGGCAGGGGTTCGGGGGGGGTCTCGGGGTACGCGAGCGTGGGCGGCGGCGGTGCGGGGGCCT
>NZ_WBKS01000231.1:0-3649 GCF_008868145.1 Micromonospora sp. AMSO1212t | reverse complement strand
GGGACCTGCTGGACCACCTCGAACTCCAGCAGGGTGGCGCCGGTGGCGACGGGCTTGCGGGGTTCGCCGCCCTCGGCGTGCGCGGCCCGGGACGGGCCCTGCGCCCACGCCTGGTACGCCTCCTCGCTCTCCCAGCGCGTGTACACGAAGTAGCGGGTGTCCCCGGCGACCGGGCGCAGCAGCTCGAAGCCGAGGAAGCCGGGGGAGTTCTCCACCGCGCCGGCCCGGGCCGCGAACCGCTTCTCCAGCTCCTCGCCGGCGCCGGGCGGGACGTCGATCGCGTTGATCTTCACGACAGCCATACGTCCACCCTAACCAGCCTCGGACTCAGAACGTCTCGACGGCCGGTGCCAGGTCCGCGTCGACCACGATCGGGGCGTGGTCGGAGGGGCACTTGCCCTTGCGGGCCTCCCGGTCCACGTACGCGGAGCGGACCGCGCGGGCGAACGACGCGCTGGCGTACACCAGGTCGATCCGCATGCCCTTGTTCTGGTGGAACATCCCGGCCCGGTAGTCCCAGTACGTGAACGGGTGCGGCCCCTTCATCGGCGTCGGCACCACGTCCTCCAGTCCCAGGTCGCGCAACGCGGCCAGGGCGGCCCGCTCGGCCGGGGTGACGTGGGTGGAGGTGACGAACAGCGCGGGATCCCAGACGTCGGCGTCGGTGGGCGCCACGTTGAAGTCACCGCACACGGCCACCGGCAGCGCGCCGGCGACCTCCGGTTCGAGGGCGTCGCGCAGCGCCGCGAACCAGGCCAGCTTGTACGCGTAGTGCAGGTCGTCCGGTGCGCGGCCGTTCGGCACGTACACCGACCAGACCCGCAGCCCGTCGCAGGTGGCCGAGATGGCACGGGCCTCGGGCTCGGGGAACCCGGGTTCGCCCGGGAAGCCGACCGCCACGTCGGCAAGCCCGACCCGGGACAGCACCGCGACGCCGTTCCATCGCCCGTCGCTGTGGCTGGCCACCTCGTAGCCCATCTCGCCCACCTCGGCAACCGGGAACGCCCCGTCGGGGCACTTGGTCTCCTGCAGGCACACGACGTCGGGCTTCGTGGTGGCCAGCCAGTCGAGCAGCCGGGGCAGGCGGGCCTTCACCGAGTTGACGTTCCAGGTCGCCAGGCGCATGCCCCCAGCCTGCCGCATCCCCGCCCGCCCCGCCCGGTCAGCGCTCCGGGGTGTCGCCAGGGCGGGTCTGCTCGGCGAGGAAGCGTTCCAGCTCGGCACCGAGCTCGTCGGCGGTGGGCAGCGGCCCGGTCTCGCCGGCGAGCAGGCTCTTCTCGCCCCGGCCACGGGCGAACGCGTCGTACTGCTCCTCCAGCGCCTGGACCAGCGTCGCCGCCTCCTCGGTCTGGGTGACCTGACGGTCGATCTCCACCCGGACCGCCTCGGCGGAGGTCCGCAGAGCCTCGACGGGTAGCAGCAGGCCGGTGCTGCGGGACACGGCGGACAGCAGAGCCTCGGCGGCGGCCGGGTACTCGGCCTGGGCCACGTAGTGCGGCACGTGCGCGGCGAAGCCGAGGGCGTCGCGCCCCTGCTCGCCGAGGCGGTACTCCAGCAGGTGACCGACGCCGGCCGGCACCTGCACCTTCTGCAGCCACGGCTCGTGCCCGGCGATCAGCTCCTTGCGGGTGGCGTGCGCCGTGACGCCGCTGGGCCGGGTGTGCGGCACCGCCATCGGGATCGAGTTGAGCCCTACGGTGAGCCGCACGTCGAGGCGGGCGCAGAGCCCGGCGACGGCGGCCACGAAACGCTCCCACTGCAGATCCGGCTCGGGGCCGGTGAGCAGCAGGAACGGGGTCTCGTCGTCGTCGCGCAGCAGGTGCAGCTCCAGCGCCGGGGCGTCGTAGGACTCCCAGTGGTCCTCGACGAACGTCATCACCGGGCGGCGGGAGCGGTAGTCGAAGACCTGGTCGACGTCGAAGCGGGCGATCACCCGGGCGTCGAGCGAGGTGAGCAGCTGTTCCCGGGCCAGCCGGGTGGCGTTGCCGGCGTCGACGAAGCCGGTGAGCGCCTGGATCAGCACCGGCTGGCCGAGCTCGGGCAGCTCGTCGGTGAGTTCGTAGAGCTCGTGTGGATCGAGCACCGGTGGGGTCCTCCCTGTCGACGCGTACGGGGGAGCGCCGTGCGTGCGGTCTCCCCGGTTCCGCCAACGTACCGGGGCGGGTGGTCCATTCCGTTACGGCCACATCCGATGCCCGGATGATGATCACGATTCGGCTACGCCCCGGTCCGGCGACCGATATCCCGATCGTCCGAACGGACGAGTTAGTCGATCATCGGGCGGGACCGGGAGGTCTGCGGAGGTTCGTACCCGCGTCGCGGCCGCCCCGGGCGCAAGGGTGATTGGCCCGGTTCCCGAGGTCTGTCGCGCCTTGCGGCGGGCTGTGGCGCGGTGCCGGGGTTGCGGCAGCCGAAGTGTGGCGAGGACCACCTTTTGGGCCTGGGTGATCCCGGTTTGCCCTGCCTAGCCTCGTCGGATGCGTAACGACGGCAACCTCGACGACCCGAACGGCTCCGGCCGGCCGGCTGACCGTTCGGACGATACCCCCTCCGCCAACCGGTTGGCCGCACTCCGGGGACTGGCCCGGCGTACCCGCTTCTGGGCACCGATGAACCCCCGGCCCGGCCGGACGAAGCTGGCGGTCGCCACGGGCGCGGCCTGCTGCCTGGGCCTGGTCGGCGTCAGCCAGGCCGGCATCGGCGCCCCGGACCGCGCCGCCGACCCGGCACCCTCGGCGGAGGTCGCCGAGCGCGCGGCGGTCGACCCGGCCTCCCGGGCGATGGCCCGGCCGAGCACCGCCCCCGCCACCCCCAGCGCCGCCCCGTCCGCGACGGCGAGCCCGAAGGCGACCGCCAAGCCCAAGCCGAAGAAGACGGTCCGGCAGATCGTTCCGGTCGCCGGCCTGGACCGTACCCAGATGAACAACGCCAAGAAGATCGTGCAGGCCGGCAAGGAGATGGGCATGCCGCGCCGCGCCCTGGTCATCGCGGTGGCGACCGCCATGCAGGAGAGCACCCTGCTCAACTACGCCAGCGGCGTGCTGCCCGAGTCGCAGAGCTACCCGCACCAGGCCATCGGCTGGGACCACGACTCGGTCGGGTTGTTCCAGCAGCGTCCGAGCAGCGGCTGGGGCACCGTCGAGCAGCTCATGGACCCCGAGTACGCGACGAAGGCGTTCCTGTCCGCGCTGGCGGAGATCCCCGGCTGGAAGGACCTGCCGCTCTCGGTCGCCGCGCAGGCGGTGCAGATCTCGGCGTTCCCGGACGCGTACGCCCAGCACGAGTGGCGGGCCGGCGAGGTGGTGGCCGAGATCCTGGGCTGACCCGGACGGGTGGTTGCCGAAGGGCCGATTCGGGTATCAGGGACTTGCCGGTCCCAGGTACACATGAAGGGGACCGCGGGACGGAGGACACCATGTCGCTGATGCAACGGATCACCGCCTTCCTGCGGTCGCCGCGGGGCCAGCAGTTGGTCGACCGCGGCCGGCGTGAGATGTCGAAGCCGGAGAACCAGGCCCGGCTGCGGCAGATCGCGAACCGGCTGCAGTCGCGCCGGCGCTGACCCGCGTCACCCCCGCCGCACGAGCCCTCCGGAGCCCTTCGTGACCGACCCCGCCCCCCTCGACGGGGGCGGGGTCGGTCACGGAGG
>NZ_WBKS01000230.1:0-3941 GCF_008868145.1 Micromonospora sp. AMSO1212t | reverse complement strand
GGTGGGCGGGTGCGCCACCGGCGCCACGGTGGGCAGGACCGGGGTCGGCGGATCCACCGGACGGCCCGCGCCGAGCCGCTCGGCGAGCCGGGCCGCTGTGGGCCGCCGCTCCGGGTCCATCGCGAGGCAGGCCAGGACCAGGTCGGCGACCTCCGGCGGCAGGCCGGGCACCCGCAGCGGCGGCACCGCCGGCCGGTTGCGCCGCACGTCCAGCACGTCGTCCCAGCTGCGCACCGGCAGCGGCGCCCGGCCGGTGAGGCTGCGGTACAGCAGTACGCCGAGCGCGTACACGTCGCCGGCCGGGTTCGCGGGGCCGGGGTCGAGGCGTTCCGGGGCGAAGTAGGCGGGGGTGCCCATCAGCAGCGCGCCGGGCTGCCCGGTGACCGGGTGCGGGCCGGCGGGCGCGGCGATGCCGAAGTCGAGCACTTTCGCGCCGGTCTCGGTGAGCATCACGTTGGCCGGCTTGACGTCGCGGTGCACCACGCCGATCCGGTGCGCCGCGGCCAGCGCCCCGGCGACCTGCCCGGCCGTGCGGACCGCATCCGGCCAGGCCAGCGGCCCGCCGGCCAGCCGGTCGGCGAGCGTCTGGCCCTCCACCAGCTCCATCACCAGGTACGGGACCACGACGCCGCTGTCCAGCGTCGCCTCGCCGTAGTCGTACACCTGGGTGACGTGCGGGTGGGTGAGCCGCGCCGCCGCGCGGGCCTCGCGCTGGATGACCGCCCGCAGTTGCGGGTCGGCGGCGAGCTGCCCGGCGAGGGCCTTGACCGCGACGGGCCGGTGCAGCACCTCGTCGTCGGCGCGCCACACCTCGGACATCCCGCCGAGACCGATGCGTTCGCGCAGGACGTATCGGTCGTGCAGGCGCAGGGCGGACGTGAACGGCGACATGATGCCTCCAGTCTGCCCGTCCGGGCCCCGTGCCCGTCAACCGTCCGGCGGGGGTGCCCGGGTCAGGGCTTGCGGGCGACCCCGCCGTACATGCTGACCTCGATCACCGACGGGCGCGGCTCGGGCTCGCCGTCGGCGCGCCACTCGGCGACCGAGCAGACGCCCGGCTCGACCAGCTCCAGCCCGTCGAAGAAGCGCACGACCTCCTCCCGGCTGCGCAAGTTGATCACGCCGTGCGGGCCGCCGCCGCGGGCCGCCGCCTTCGCCTCGGCGGCCACCTCGGCCGGCAGGTAGTCGTGGGTGGCGTGCGAGGCGGCCAGGTAGCTGCCGTCGGGCAGGGCGTCCAGCAGCCGGCCGACGATCGCGTACGGGTCTTCGCCGTCGGGCACGAAGTGCAGCACCGCCAGCAGCATCAACGCCACCGGCTGGGAGAAGTCCAGCGTGCGGCGCAGGTCGGGGTGGGCGAGGATGCCCTCCGGGTCACGCAGGTCCGCGTCGAGGTAGGCGGTGGCGCCCTCGGCGGAGCTGGTGAGCAGCGCGCGGGCGTGGGCCAGCACGATCGGGTCGTTGTCGACGTAGACCACCCGGGCGCGCGGGTCGGTCGCCTGCGCCACCTCGTGCGTGTTGTCGGCGGTGGGGATGCCCGTGCCGATGTCCAGGAACTGCCGGATGCCCGCCTCGCCGGCCAGATGGCGCACCGCGCGGCGCAGGAACCGCCGGTTCTCCAGGGCGCTGATCCGGATGGTCGGGAACCGCGCGGCCATCGCGTCGCCGGAGTCGCGGTCGGCCTGGAAGTTGTCCTTGCCGCCGAGCCAGTAGTTGTACCGGCGGGCGGGATGCGCCACCGTGGTGTCGATCCGGCCGGCGAGTGGCCCGGAATCGGGTGCCGTACCTGGTGCGTCGCTGGTCAAGGCCGCCTCCACGACTCGCGTGCCACCGTCCACTGTCTCCGATCGGCGGTCATGCTACTGCCCGCCACCGCGCCGGTCAGACCGGGTACAGCTCGTCGCGCATGCGGGCCAGCAGCTCGGGGGTCCGCTCCGGCGGCGCGGCCTCCACGCACAGCCGTTCCATCGCCTCGGCGTAGAAGTCGAGGTCGTCGCGCTTGTCGAGGTAGATGGCGCTGGTCAGCTGCTCGATGTAGACGATGTCCGGCAGGTCGGCGTCACCGAAGCGCAGGATGCTGAACGCGCCGCTGGCCGCGGCGTGCCCACCGGCGGCGAACGGGACGATCTGCAACCGTACGTGCGGGCCGGAGGTCGCCTCGATCAGCGCGTCCATCTGCTCCCGCATCACCGCGGCGCCGCCGATCGGGCGGCGCAGCACCGCCTCGTCGAGCACCGCCCACAGCTGCGGCGGGTTGGCCCGCCGCAGCAGCTCCTTGCGCTGCATCCGCAGCTCCACCCGCCGGTCCAGCTCCGCCGCCGACGCGCCGCGGTGGCCGAGCAGGATCACCTGCCGGGCGTACGCGGCGGTCTGCAACAGGCCGGGTACGAACTGCACCTCGTACGTGCGGATCAGCGCGGCGGCCGCCTCCAGGCCCAGGTACGACTGGAACCAGGCGGGGAGCACGTCGCCGTAGCGGTGCCACCAGCCCGGGCTGTTCGCGTCCCGGGCCAGCCTGAGCAGCGCGTCGCGGTCCTCCGGCGTGGTGACGCCGTAGAGCGTGAGCAGGTCGGCCACGTCGCGCTCCTTGAAGCCGACCCGGCCCAGCTCCATCCGGCTGATCTTCGACTCCGACGAGCGGATCTCCCAGCCGGCGGTCTCCCGGCTGACCCCGGCGCTCTCCCGCAGCCGGCGCAGCTGCCCGCCGAGGAGCATGCGCAGCACTGTCGGCCCGCTTGTCGGACCACCCTCGACGGGCACCGTCGCCACCTGACCGCCCTCGCATCCCGACCGCCCCGGCCGGGCACCCTCCCGGACCGACGAGTAAGCATGCCATGAACCGACAGTGAGGTGAACTCCTCCGGACGGACGGAGTCAGTCCCGTGTACGGGACGGCGGGATCAGGTGGTCGAAGTCGCCGTCCCGGGCGCCGAGCACGAACGCGGCGATCTCGTCCACTGTGTAGATCAGCGCCGGGCCCTCGGGATGCCGGGAGTTGCGGACCGCGATGCCGCCGCCGGGCAACTCGGCCAGTTCGACGCAGTTGCCGCTGGGGTTGCTACGGCGGCTCTTCAGCCAGCGCATCGGTGGCAACTCGGTCGCGGGCACGCCGTTCGGGGGTTGCTGCATGGGCGTCCTTCGGGATGAGCCAGCCGAGGCCGCGGGGAGGAGCGGTGGGTGGCGACGTCTGTCGACTGAGGAGTGAGATGCACGTGCATCTGCTATTGCATCTGCAATGGACAGAGAGCATGATAACCGAAATACGGTGTGCCGGTTCGTTCACGCACGGTGACCCGAGCCCGGCCCCGGGACGCCGCTCTACGCGGCTTCGGGACTGCGGTGAGGAGGACGCGCGTTGGCGGATCCGATGACCATCGCCTCCGGCATCTCCGCGGCGGGCGCGCTCGTCTCCGCCTGGCAGTTACGCCGCCGCGCGCTGCGCGCCGAGGCCGAGATCGAGCTGCTCCAGGCCGAGCTGGCCGCCGAGCGGCACGCCGCCAGCCACGACCCGCTCACCGGGCTGCCCAACCGACGCGCGTTCTTCCGGCTGGCCGCCGCCCTGCTCACCGACCCCGCCGGTCAGCCACTCGTCGCGGTCGTGCTCGACCTGGACAACTTCAAGCAGGTCAACGACCGCTACGGGCACGCCGCCGGGGACCAGGTGCTGGTCAGCGTGGCGCAGCGGCTCGCCGCGTTCGCCGGCCCCAACCTGGTCGCCCGGCTCGGCGGCGACGAGTTCGCCGGCCTGCTGGCCAGCCCCACGGCGGACCGCCGGTGGATCGAGCACGCCACCCGGCGGCTCTGCGAGGCGCTCGCCGCGCCGATCCCGCTGGGCACGCGCAGCATCCAGGTCACCGCCTCGGTCGGGCTCGCGCCGGTGCACTGCCCCACCCAGCTCACCGACGCGCTCTGCCGCGCCGACGCGGCCATGTACGAGGCGAAGA
>NZ_WBKS01000229.1:0-3946 GCF_008868145.1 Micromonospora sp. AMSO1212t | reverse complement strand
GGCTCGGAGATGTGTATAAGGGACGGGTCCCGCAGGTGGGTCATGGAGGTCCCCTTCACGAGGAGAAGGCGGGGGTACGGAGTGGTGGTCCGGCAGTTGTGAGAGCGCTCTCTTGAGAAGGGACATTAAGGTTCGGGTTACGGATCCGTCAATGTCTTGTTACCGAAGAGAGCGCTCTCCAGCGCTCGCCCCGGACTCTCCGGTCGCCTCAGAAAACGCGCTGACCAGCCTCGACGGCACGCGACAGCGCCGCCCCCGGCCGAGGCGGCCGGAGGCGGCGCGAGGAGCCGTGTGCCTACGCTGAGTCAGGCGGCGGTGGCGGCCAGGCTCCGCGCGCCGGTCCGTGCCGCGACGGCGCCCGGCTCACCCGCGACACCCGCCTGACCGGCACCCGGCTGCCCGTCGCCCGGCTGCCCGGCGGCGACCGGCCGCGGCGAGGCGGGCTGCGTCGAGGTGGCCGGCTGCCGGGGCGCGGCGGACTGCCGCGGCGTCCGGGCGGCGCTCAGCCCCGCCTGCGCGTTGTTCCAGGCGGCGCACGGCCACGCCGCCCCGGCGCAGCTCGGGCTGGCGCAGACGCGCTCCGCGTCCGGCTGGTGCGCGTCGGCCACCGCGGCGGCCAGGTCCCACAGCAGCGGATCGGTCACCTCCGCGGGGCGGTCGGCGACGCGGTCTGTGCTGGCTTCGGACATGATTCGGTCCCCCTGTCGTGAACGGCCCCCACCTGTTTCCGGAAACCGCCCCGCCCAAACCTGCGCCCGCCGGGGCGTGGACATAGGCTGACCGGCGTGGCGAGGTACTACGACCTGCATCCGGACAACCCCCAGCCCCGAGTGATCCGGCAGGTGGTGGACCTGCTGCGCGCCGACGGGGTGATCGCCTACCCGACCGACTCCTGCTACGCGCTCGGCTGCCGGATCGGCAACCGCGACGGCGTGGAGCGGATCCGGGAGATCCGGCGGCTCGACGACCGGCACCCGTTCACGCTGATGTGCGCCGACTTCGCCCAGCTCGGCCAGTTCGTCAAGCTCAGCAACGCGGTCTTCCGGCAGGTGAAGTCCGTCATCCCGGGCAGCTACACGTTCCTGCTGCCGGCCACCGCCGAGGTGCCCCGCCGGTTGCAGGACCCGCGCCGGCGGGTGGTCGGGGCACGCGTACCCCGGCACACGGTGACCCAGGCGCTGCTCGCCGAACTCGGCGAGCCGCTGCTGACCAGCACGCTGCTGCTGCCCGGCGAGGACGAGCCGATGACCCAGGGCTGGGAGATCAAGGAACGGCTCGACCACCTGGTCGACGCCGTGGTCGACGCCGGGGACTGCGGGCTGGAGCCCACCACAGTGGTCGACCTGTCCGGCCCCGAGCCGGAGATCCTGCGCCGCGGGGCCGGAGACCCGTCCCGCTTCGAGTAACGATCACCCAATCCGCCCCGCCCGGCCGCCGCCGTAGGGCACGGTAGGACCGGCGGACGGTGACGGGGGTACGGCGTGGAAGCACTCGTGCTGATCACCGTGCTGGGCGCCACGGTGCTCGTCGGCACCACGATCGGCGGTCGCTACAGCGTCGCGCCGCCGGTCCTGCTGATCGCGATGGGCGCGCTGATCGGCCTGCTGCCGCCGTTCGACAACCTGATCCTCGAACCCGAGGTCGTGCTGGTGCTGTTCCTCCCGGCGATCCTCTACCGGGAGAGCCTGGTCATCAGCCTCCGCGAGATCCGGGCCAACCTCACGGTGATCGTCGGGCTCGCCGTCGTGCTGGTGATCGTCACGATGGTCGCCGTCGCGTACACCGCGCAGGCCCTCGGCGTGCAGCCGGCCGCCGCGTGGGTGCTCGGCGCGGTCCTGGCCCCGACCGACGCCGCGGCCGTGGCCGGCCTGGCCAAGCGGATGCCGCGCGGCATCCTCACCACGCTGCGCGCGGAGAGCCTGGTCAACGACGGTACGGCGCTCGTGCTGTTCGCCGTGGCGGCCGGCGTGGTCGCGGGCGGGACGGTGCCGAACGCGCTGACGCTCACCGGCGAGTTCGTCGGCAAGTCGCTCGGCGGGGTGGCCGCCGGCCTGCTCGTCGGCGCGGTCGTGGTGCTGATCCGCAAGCACGTCGACGACCCGATGCGCGAGGGCGGGCTGAGCATCCTCACCCCGTTCGTCGCGTTCCTGCTCGCCGACGCGGTGCACGCCAGCGGCGTGCTCGCGGTGGTCGTGTCCGGGCTGCTGCTGTCCTACGCCGCGCCCCGGGTCATCCGGGCCCGTTCCCGGGTCACCGCGTTCGCGTTCTGGGACCTGTCCACATTCATGGTCAACGGTGGTCTCTTCGTGCTGCTCGGCACGCAGGTGCCGCGTTCGCTGCGCAGCATCACCAGCCACTCGCCGGCCGCGTCGCTCGGCATCGCGGCGCTCGTGGCGTTGGTCGTGGTGGTGATCCGGCTGGCCTGGGTGCACCTGTCGATCTCGGTGCTGCAACGCGTGGACCGGCGCGAGTCGAGCCGGTCGCGGCACTTCGACGGCCGGATGCGTACCGCGGTGGGCTGGGCCGGGTTCCGTGGCGCCGTCTCGCTCGCCGCCGCGCTCGCCGTGCCGGTCGCCATGCACGACGGGAGCACGGTGCGCGAGCGCGACCTGATCATCTTCGTGACCGTCGTGGTGATCGTGCTGATCATGCTGGTGCAGGGCACCACGCTGCCGGCTGTCGTGAGCTGGGCGGGCCTGGTGGGCGACCGGGAACGCGACGACGAGGTGCGCTGGGCCCGGATCCGGGCCACCGAGGCCGCCCTGGAGGCGCTGCCCCGGGCCGCCAGCGACGTGGGCGCCACGCAGGACACGGTGGACCGGCTGCGCGCCGACTACGAGGATCATCTGGCCGACGCCTGCGACCCGGGCGGTGAGGACGCGGAGGGGGAGCGGGAGATGGCCCGGCGGCTGCGGTTGCGGGTGCTCGACCACAAGCGGCAGGAGATCACCCGGCTGCGCAACACCAGACAGATCGACGACGTGGTGCTGCGGCAGCTCCAGGCGGCCATCGACATCGAGGAGATCCGGCTGCTCGGGCCGGAGATGGAGGACTGAGCCGGGCCGGCCGCCACCGGACGGGTGGCGGCCGGCGTGGCTCAGCGCGCGTCGACAGCGACCACCGTGTACGGGGTGGTCGGCGTCGGCGGGGTGGTGAACCGGCCGTTCGGCAGGTAGAGCCGGCCGAGCGCGGCGGCCACGGTGGTCGGCACGTCGAAGCCCGGGTCGGTGATGACGCCGCGCGCGACGCCGGCCGTGCCGGAGCGGTTCAGGTCGACCACGGCGACCTGGTTGAGGAAATTCTGCACCACGTACAGCGTGCGGCCGAGCAGCAGCAGGCCGTCACCGTTGAGGAACGTCGCGCCCGGCACGTCGACGGCGGTGGTGACGCCGGTGGCCGGGTCCACCCGGAACAGCGTGCCGGTGTTCGACTGCACGACGATCAGCGCCCGCCCGTCCGGGGTGGGCACGATCCCGTTGAGGTTGACGCCGGTGCCGGTCTGCTGGAAGTCGCCGGTCAGCGGCAGCGTGGTGAAGCCGCCGGCGGGCGGCAGCTTGCCGCCGCGTCCCAGCGGCAGGCGGTAGAGCACCGGCCGGTTCGAGTCGGTGAACCAGGCGGCGTCGCGGGTGAGCGTCACGTCGTTGACGAACGTCGGCGCGTCGGCGAACCGGTAGCTGGCGAGCACGGCACCGGTGCGGGTGTCGATGACCCGGGCGTCACCGGCGGTGCCGCCGGCCACGAAGAGCCGGCCCCGCGGGTCGATCTTCAGACCGAGTGAGGGGGTGCCGGTGGCGGGGCTGACCTGCTTGCCCGCTCCGGTGATCAGGTCGGCGCGGTAGATCTCGCCGGTGGCCCGCGACCCGAACCAGGCGTACCGGCCGGCGGCGGCGACGCCCTCCGGCTGGAAGCCGTCCGGCAGCGCGATGACGCTCGGGCGGCGGTCGTG
>NZ_WBKS01000228.1:0-3988 GCF_008868145.1 Micromonospora sp. AMSO1212t | reverse complement strand
CGGGCGGGGGGCGAAGCCGTAAGGGAGTTCCAGGCGGTGAGCCTTGAGGAGTGCCTCGTCGGACAGGAGATCGACTGTGGGGGCGTCGGCGACGATGCGACCGCCGTCCAGGATCACCGAGCGGGGGCACAGCTCGGCCGCGTACGGCAGGTCGTGGGTGACCATGAGCAGCGTCACCGGCAGGGCGCGCAGGATCTCCGCCAGCTCCCGGCGGGCGGCCGGGTCGAGGTTCGACGACGGCTCGTCCAGCACCAGGATCTCCGGGCGCATGGCGAGCACGGTCGCCACCGCCACCCGGCGCCGCTGCCCGAACGACAGGTGATGCGGCGCCCGGTCCCGGTGCTCGCTCATCCCGACGGCCGCGAGGGCCTCGTCGACCCGCGCTGCCAGCTCGGCCCCGCGCAGGCCCAGGTTGGCCGGCCCGAACGCGACGTCCTCGGCGACTGTGGGCAGGAACAGCTGGTCGTCCGGGTCCTGGAAGACGATGCCGACGCGGCGGCGTACCTCGGCCAGCGTGTCCCGGTCGCGGGTGACGGTCAGGCCGCCGACGCTCACCGCGCCCCCGGTCGGGGTGAGGATGCCGTTGAGGTGCAGCACGAGCGTCGTCTTGCCGGCGCCGTTGGGCCCGAGCAGCGCCACCCGCTCGCCGCGCGGCACGGTCAGGTCCACCCCGTGCAGGGCGACGTGACCGTCCGGGTACGCGTACCGGACGCCACTGATGTCGAGGGAGGGCGGCTGCTGCACGTACCCGATCATCGCAGGACGAGCGCGACGGCGGCGATGGAGGCCGCGATCGCCGGCACCGTCGCGGCGGCCGCCCACTGGCCGGCGGTGGCCGCGCCGGCCCCCTGCCACACCGCCGGCATCCGGCCGGTGTAGCCGCGGGAGAGCATCGCCAGGTACACCCGCTCGCCGCGCTCGAACGCGCGCAGGAACAGCGCGCCGACGCCGGCCGCGAAGCCGCGCAACTGCCACAGGAAACGCGGGTCGTCACCCCGGGACACCCGCGCCACCCGCATCCGCCGCGCCTCGCCGACGAGCACCTCCAGGTAGCGCAGCATGAACGTGGCGATCTGGGTGAGGATCTGCGGGCACCGCAGCCGGTCCAGGCCGACCAGCAGGTCACGCGTCGTCGTGGTCGCCGCCAGCAGGAGCGACGCGAGTACGCCGAGTGTGCCCTTCGCCAGGATGTTGAACGCGCCGTGCAGCCCGTCCACGGACAGGGCGAGGCCGGCCACCTCGACCCGCTCCCCCGCACCCAGGAACGGCAGCGCGAACGCGAACAGTACGAACGGCAGCTCGATCAGGGCCCGGCTGAGCAGCCAGCGCGGGCCGACCCGGGCCAGCGCGGCCACCACGGCGACCAGGAGCGCGTACCCGCCGAAGGCCCAGTACGCCTCCCGGGGCGTGGCCACCACCGCGATGGTGAACAGCACCATCGCGGCGATCTTCACCTCCGGCGGGAGGCGGTGCACCGGCGAGCCGGACTCGCGGTAGAGCACGTGCGCGTGCCCGGCACCCATGGTCAGCGTGTGCCGGTGGACGGGGTCGCGGCCTCGTCCGCCGGGTCGGCGCTCGTGGTGGACCCCGCCGGGTCGGCGGTCGCGCCGGGCGTCGCCGGGCCGCGGCGGCGGGCCAGCCAGAACAGGCCGCCGCCGAGCGCGAAGGTGAGCAGCACGCCGAGCACGCCGGACAGGCCGGTGGAGACGAAGTCGTTGCCGATCCCGCGTACGCCGTAGTCGGCGAGCGGACTGTCCGCCAACTCGTGGTCCTTGGCCTGCTGGGCCGGGCAACTGCCGCCGGTGATCTCGTCGTCGGCGTTCACGGTGCAGCCCTTGAGCAGCGACGAGTCGAGCCCGTCCGGGTGCGAGGAGGCGTAGTTGCTGACCACGCCGGCCAGCAGCAGGGCCACCAGCAGGCCGCCGAGCAGGAACGGCCAGTGACGCTTGCTCATCGGGCACCTCCGGCGACCGGGACGGCGGGAGCCGGCGTGGCCGGCTTGAGGGCGCGCAGCGCGTACACCAGGTCGGGCCGGACCTTCGCGACGGTGACCACAGTGGTCGCGGTGATCAGGCCCTCGCCGATGCCGATGAGCAGGTGGGCGACGGCCATGGTGCCGGCCAGTCCGGCGAGGTTGCCGCCGAGGTCGGTGGTGCCGCCCAGCCAGTACTGCAGGACGAATCCCTGGGACGCGACCACCACGCTGACCAGCGCGGAGACGAACGCGGTGACGGCCAGCCCGGTCGGGGTACGCGGCAGCACGCGCAGCAGCAGCGCGATCAGCAGGTACGCGGCGGCGGTGCCCAGCAACGCCATGTTGGTGATGTTGAGGCCGAGCATCGCGACCCCGCCGTCACCGAAGACCAGCGCCTGCACGATCAGCACCACGGCGACGCAGAGCGCGCCGACCCAGGGGCCGACGAGCAGCGCGGCCAGCGCGCCGCCGAGCAGGTGACCGCTGACCCCGGCGGTGAAGATCGGGAAGTTGAGCATCTGCACGGCGAAGATGAACGCCGCCACCAGCCCGGCCATCGGAGCCAGCCGGTCGTCGAGGTCGGCGCGGCCCCGCAGCACGCAGAAGGCGAGCGCGGCGAGGGCGAGAGCCGCGAAGATCGCGGCGACCGGGCCGTTGATGATCCCGTTGGAGATGTGCATCGCCAGGGTGTCCACGGGCTCAGCTTATTTCCAGGAAGGCACTGTTGCCAATATCTGGCAACAACCTCATGATGGCCGTCACCACGCCCGCGCGTCGCCGTCCGCCGACCGCACCGGCCCGACGGTATCGTCACCGCCATGACCGACCGCCTCAAGCCCGGCGACCCCGCCCCCGAGTTCACCCTCCCCACCGACGACGGCGGCACGCTGTCCCTGGCCGGCCTGCGCGGCCGCAAGGTCATCCTGTACGCGTACCCGGCCGCCATGACGCCCGGCTGCACGAAGCAGGCGTGTGACTTCCGGGACTCGCTCGCCTCCCTCCAGGCCGCCGGCTACGAGGTGGTGGGCATCTCGCCGGACAAGCCGGCGAAGCTAGCGAAGTTCCGCGACCGGGACGCCATCACGTTCCCGCTGGTCTCCGACGAGGACAAGGCGGTGCTGACCGCGTACGGCGCGTTCGGCGAGAAGCAGATGTACGGCCGCACCGTCACCGGCGTGATCCGCTCGACGTTCGTGGTGGACGAGGACGGCAAGATCGAGCAGGCGTTCTACAACGTGCGGGCCACCGGCCACGTCGCCAAGCTGCGCCGGGACCTCGGTCTCGACTGAGGTCGCCGGCCCGGCGCGCCTCGTCGCGGCTGGTCGCATCGCGGCCGGTCGCGGCCGGTCGCGGCCCGGAGTACACACGGCTCCGGCGCGACACTCTAAACTCGGCGGGTCGGGCGGGAGTGGCGGAACGGCAGACGCGCAGGCCTTAGGAGCCTGTGTCCGAGAGGACGTGGGGGTTCGAAACCCCCCTCCCGCACCATCAGCGGTGTCACGCCCATCACGAACGCGGGTGCGGGCCGCGTCGCCACGCGCAGGATGGCGTCGTGGACCTGCGTTTCGTACTCGACCCCGACCTCACCCCCGAGCTGCGCGAACAGATCATCGCGCTCTGGGTGGACGTGACGAACGCCGGCGGCGCCGTCGGCTTCGTCGCCCCCGTGACCGCGGACGAGGTACGCCCGCTCGCCACCTCGACGCTCGACGAGGTGGCGGACGGGCCGGACCGGCTCCTCGCCGGCTACGAGGGCGAACGCCTGGTCGCCGTCCTGGTCGTCGCCGACAACCGGTTTCACCTCAAGACGCACTGGCGGGTGCTCAAGCGCGTCATGGTGCACCCCGACACCCAGGGACACGGGTACGGCGCGGCGCTGATGCGCGAGGCCGAGCGGATCGCCGGAGGGCTCGGCCTGGCGGCGCTGCACGTGACGGTCCGCGACGGTCTGGGACTGGACCGCTTCTACAAGCGCCTCGGATACCGCGAGATCGGCCGCCTCCCCGCCGCACT
>NZ_WBKS01000227.1:0-4133 GCF_008868145.1 Micromonospora sp. AMSO1212t | reverse complement strand
GGTGGCCGGGTGCGGGGGTGCGGCAACCGGGGCGCGGGGCGGCACCGGCGTCACGCCGGGAGCGACGGCCGGTCGACCGTAGGTTCCCGGCGGAAGCGAGGTGGCGCCTGGAGCCGGTGGAACCGCGGTCACGCCCTGAGCCGACGGAACCGGGGTGACACCGTGGGCCGGGGGCACCGGGCGGACGCCGGGAGTCTGCGGCGCGACCCCGGCAGTCGGCGGTGTCGCTGGTGCGGTGGGTTCGACGGGCACTACAGGGAACCGGGAGGTGGCCTCTTCCGTGATGGGCGCGAACCGGGTCGTCGCCTCTGATGCAGCCGGCGGGGGCGGCGCCCACGGGCTCGCGGCTCCGCTCGCCCCGGTGCCGGCAGGGTGCTGGGGCGGGGCAGGCGCCACCGAGGGCGGAGGAACGATCGGTGTGGCCTGATGAGGCTGCCCGGCGCGGGGCGTCTGCGGTGCCGGGCCTGGGCGGGGAGCCCACTGTGAACCGGGCGCCGGCGAATGCGCGACGGGCGCACCCGGGGCGACGGGCCGGGGCGGTGCCGGAGCGTGCGGGTGCGGCGGTGGGACAGGCCGCAGCGAGACCGTGGGCTCGGACCCTCCGTGCCCGGGGTAGCCGGAGGAGGCGGGACCGGGTTGGCCGGGCCGGACCGGGCCAGGGCCCCCCGGCGCTGCCGGATCGGCATGTCCGGGCACCGCCGGATAAGGGTGCCCGGGGCGTCCCGGAGTCGGGTAGCCGGGCGGGGGCGGAGCGGGGTGCGTTCCGGCAGCGGCGGCGGAGCCGCCGGAGGAGGTGCCATAGCCTGCGGGAGCGGCGGCGGAGCCGCCGAGGTACTGGCGGGCTGCGCGTACCGCGGGGTGGTCCGGACCGAGCACGGCGGCCCCGGCGGTCGCCACGCGGCTGTAGTTGCGGCGGGCCTCGTGCCGGTTGCCGAGTTCCTCGGACACCCCGGCGAGGTCGAAGCTGAGCGCGAGCATCAGCGGGTCGGCCTCGCCGCGACGGCGCTCGCCGGCCGCGTAGGCCTCCTCGAGTACGCGCCGGGCGGCGGCCGGGTCGTCAGCCTCGCGGTGCAGCCGGGCCAGCAGGTGGCCGGTGGCCAGGACGTCCTGGTGGTCCTCGCCGTACGCCGGGCGGGCCGCGATGATCGCGTCGGCGAGCAGGCGGCGGGCGCTTGTCAGGTCACCCGCGGAGCGCAGCGCGAGGGCCTGGTGTTGAGTGGCGATCAACGGGGAGGGGTGGGACACGGGAGCAATGCTGCCCGGAATCGCCTGTTGCGCGCTACCCACCCGATCGTTGTGGCCGTTGACCTGCGCAAACGTGCCGCGCTGGAGCTGATGTGCATGATCGTTCTGGGCCGTGTACAGTAATGCCCCGTGCGGCCCGCCAGGCCGACCGATGCGGTGAGTAGCTCACATTGGTCGACCGGGTAGGCTGGTACGTGCAGGTCCGGGTGGCGGAATGGCAGACGCGCTAGCTTGAGGTGCTAGTGCCCGTATAGGGCGTGGGGGTTCAAGTCCCCCCTCGGACACAAACGATAACCCCACGGTGTGCGCTGAGCTCGACTTCAGCGCGCACCGTTTGCGTTTCCGGCTGGTAGTTCAGTCGGAGTCCGAGTTGTCGGTAGACCTCGGCTTTGTCGGCTGGGTCGGCGTTACGGAGCACGGTGGTGATGTCGCCGAGCGCGGTCACCAGGGTTGTGATCTCTCCTTGGCTCATCCGGCGCGGGGTGGTGCGCGCGATGGTGCGTAGTTCGGTTTCCGCGCGGGCGCGTTCGGCTTGGGTCTGCGCGATCCAGGCGGTGACCACGGCCGGGTCGGCGCCGACGTCGAGGGCGGCGCGGTAGCGCTCCAGTTTGGCGTCGCACCCGGTGATGATTGCTTGGGCTGTGGTGCTCGTTGTGGGCGGATGGTTGAGGGGTTGGGCGTCGGCCATCGCGGTGATCGTGTGCGATGCGGTGGAGTGCGAAGGCGGAGGCCAGCCAGGTGTCAGTCCGCCACCTACTACTACTTCGCGGATGTCGGCCGCTGTGCTCCCGGAAATCCGACTGTCCGCCGAGGCATGATGATCAGCATGCGTTACCTGCTGCCTCACCCCGACGCCGTGGCCGACCTCAGCGATCTTGACGTCGGGCTTTACGACGGCACGCAACCCCTCCCAGAGAACCTGGACGACGTCGAGTTGTACGCAGTGCCGTACGGGATCATCGATCCGCGCCTGTGTGAGCCGATCACTCGGATGCCTCGGCTCAACGTTGTGCAGACAGTGACCGCTGGTTACGACCACGTCCTGCCATTCCTGCGGCCTGGTCTGACCCTGGCCAACGGCCGGGGCGTTCACGATGCGGCTACCGCCGAACTCGCCGTGGCGCTTACGCTCGCCGCCCGGCGCGGACTGCCGCAACTCGTTCGGGCGGGCGAGGAGGGCCGCTGGGACCCGTACTGGTCGCGTGGACTAGCTGACGCCCGGGTCCTGATCGTCGGCTACGGCTCGATCGGCGCCGCGATCGAACGCCGGCTCGCCGGGTTCGAGGTAGCCGTCAGCCGGGTGGCCCGGACTGCCCGCCCCGGGGTCCGGCCGATCACGGAGATCGCGGACATGCTGCCGCACGCGGACGTCGTCATCCTTTCCGCACCGCTGACCCCGGAAACCGAAGGCATGGTGAACTCGGACTTCCTGGCCAAGATGGCCGACGGGGCCCTGCTGGTAAACGTGTCAAGGGGCCGAGTGGTGGACACCGACGCGCTGCTCACCGTACTCAGCAAAGGCCGGCTGCACGCCGCCTTGGACGTTACAGAGCCCGAGCCGCTGCCCGCTGGTCACCCGCTGTGGTCCGCGCCGAATGTCCTTATCAGCCCGCACGTCGGCGGCCTGACCGCTGCGTTGTCACCCCGGGCTCGCCGCTTGTTGGTCGACCAGGTCCGGCGGCACGCAGCGGGCGAACCACTCGCGAACGTTGTCGTCGCACCATGATCGTCCACTGCAGACGTCCGAGGTAGCGGCGACCCTCGCCCACGGGCACGTACCGCTGATGCTTCAGCCCAGGGCGGACGGGCCGGTCGAAACAGTGACCCAGGCTTGAAAGGCCAGACCCGGGTGTTATGCATCGGCACTCGACGCTGGGTCGTCGTGCAGACCATCGCCCTGCTGCACTGGTTCCGGCGCCTCCGAATCCGCTGGGAGATCCGCGACGACATCTACGAAGCGTTCCTCACCCTCGCCTGCGCCGGAATCTGCTGGCGCCGACTCCAACGCTCAAAGAGTTAGGAGTTCCAAGTGCGGACCGACGGAGCGGATTCGGGTTTGTGACAACATCAACTCCCGGCTGGACATCGCGGCAAAACTACAGCTGGCTGTACCTCAGTTCCGGTAGTAGGAGGTATCAGCCCAGGCCGCCGCCACTCCTAGCATCGGACGGCATGAGATCAACGAGGGACCCGTCGAGACGGCGCGGCCCGCACGCCGAGACCGCCCCGACCGACTCGCCATACACCCGCGCATCGCCGACATCCGGGGCATCGTCGTACGCGGTGCGCTTGGAGTCGGTGTCGAAGGAGTACGGGTCGGGGAAGAATGCGGTGCGGGCTCTCGACGCGGTGACAGCCGACTTCCCGCGCGGCACGTTCACCGCCGTCATGGGCCCGTCCGGGTCGCCGCAGCCGCAGTGGCCTGCGCCGTGGCACCGCTGATCGCGCTCCTGATGCCGGCTGTCGGCACCGATGCCCGCGATCGCCGCTACCCTGGACAACGAGCAGGCGATCCGACCGGTGGACAAATGACGATCTTCCCCGTGGTCCTGCTCGGCGCCATTCTCCCCGGCATCATCGGCACCACCACCGGGGGTCACTTGTGGACGCCGGTGCTCACGGCCATCCTGCTAGCCGCGGTCAGCCTCTCCCTGACTCCCACCCTCACCGCGCGTCTGCTGCAGCGGCGAGGCGCCCGCCTGCTCGACGTGATGGTCTCCAGCGACGCTGCCCTGTTGCACCGCCCTGCAACGAGAGCGGACTAGGGCGTGTCCTGCCGATCATGTAGTGGTTGATCGTTGACGATGTGCCGGTGGTGCGTCGTGGTGAGTTGACCGATGAGGCGTGGGCGGTGATCGCGCCGTTGCTACCGGAACCTGGTGGGGCGC
>NZ_WBKS01000226.1:0-4217 GCF_008868145.1 Micromonospora sp. AMSO1212t | reverse complement strand
TGAAGGACTCCGGCACGATCTCCCAGTCCATGGCGGTACGCGGCAGGTCGCGGCGGACCACCCGGCGCACCGGCTTGCCGTCGTCGTCGCGGTCGCGGCCTTGCAGAACTGGAGGAAGCTGCGGTAGCCGAGCTTCTTCTCGCTGAAGTCCGGCCGGGCGCGCCGGAGCTGATCCTTCAGGCCGGACAGCGCCACCGCGCCACCGTCCGCGGCCAGGTCCACCACCACGGCCCGGAGCAGCCCGAACGCGACCTCCCGGTCGCCCTGTTCGGGAAGTGACACCTCCGGGTCGCCCTTGGCAGGCCCGGCGGCCAGCTCCACCACGTTGTGCGCCGCGAGGTGGCGCAGCAGCTCCCCGAAGGTACGGAAGCCGTAGTCGGACTCGCTGAACGTGGGGTCCTTGCGGAGCAGCGCGCGCTTGAGCGCGGAGGCGGTCACGTCACCGCTGGAGCTGCCCTGCATGCCGGCGACCGTCTGCACGAGCTGCACGGCGAGCGTGTCGACGTCCCGCGCCGACTCGTCCTCGGCCGCCGTCTCGACCACGGGCTCGGGCGCCGGCTCCGCCGGTGAGGGCCGGGCCGGGCGCGACCGGCGGGCGGCCGGGGGCGGTACGTCGACGCCTTCGAGGCGGTCGTAGTAGAGGAACTCGTCGCAGGCCGGCGGCAGCAGCGCGGAGGTGGACTTCTCCACCCCCACGCCGATCACCCGCTTGTTGAGTTCGCGCAGCTTGTGCACGAGCGGGGTGAAGTCGCTGTCTCCGGTGCAGATCACGAACGTGGAGATGTAGCCGCGCTCGAACGCCAGCTCGACCGCGTCCACCGCCATCTTGATGTCGGCCGCGTTCTTGCGCGAGGCGCCCATCCGCTGCGGTATCTCGATCAGCTCGACATGTGAGCGGGTGAGCATCCGCCGGTCCTCGTCGAAGTACGACCAGTCCGCGTACGCCCGGCGCACCACCACGCGTCCCCGCTCGGCGAGCGCGTCGGCGATCGGCCGGAAGTCGAACGGCCGGCCGCCGTGATGGTCCCGTACGCCCAGGGCCAGGTTCTCGTAGTCGAGGAACAGCGCAATCCGGTCTTCGTGATCCACACTGGCAGCCTAGCCCGGCCGGAGCGCCGGACCGGTCAGCGCCGCTCGTCGCGGTAGACGGTCTCGCGGCGGGCCACGCGCTGGATCGCGTAGCTGGTCACCAGCAGCAACAGCGCGAGCACCACCTCGACGCCGGCGACGGTGCCGGTGGCGACGGTGAGACCGAGCAGCAGCAGGATCAGACCGACGACGGCGAGCAGGCCCGCCAGCAGCAGCCGGTTGCGCCGTCGCGCCGACCGCTGCGTGTCGTCTGCGCTCACGCTGGCCCGCCTTCCTCCGGTTCCGTCTCCGATCCTAGGCGCCGGCCGTCGCCGGGGTGGCGGATCGCGGCGCCATAAACGGCCCGGGGCCGGACGCATATGCGTCCGGCCCCGGGTCTCGGCGGCGGTCAGTGGATCGGAACCGGCACCGGACGCTTGTCGTCGCCCGTGTCGCCGTCGAGCAGGTGCGAGGGCTCCCGGCGGCGGGGCAGGAACGCCGCGGGGATGAAGGTCAGCAGCACCAGACCGAAGGCGACCCAGAACGTGGTGGAGAAGGAGTCCGCCGCGAAGTCGAGCCCGCGCTCGATCAGCGACGGCGGCACCGGGAACTGCTGGATCAGCTCGGGCTGCTGTTGCGAGGCGATGGCGAGCTGGGCCTCGGTCAGCGGCGCGCCGGTGGCCGGGTCGGTGACGCCGGGGATCGGCCGCGAGCCGTTCAGCTCGCTGGTGAGGATGACCGACATGACCGCGGCGCCGACCGAACCGCCGATCTGCTGGAGGATGTTGACGAGCGTGGAACCGCGCGCCACCTCCGCCGAGCTGAGCGTCTTCAGCGCCGAGGTCATGATCGGCATCATCGTGCCGCCCATGCCGAGGCCCATCACGAACAGCGAGCCGCAGAGCAGCCAGTACGACGTGTCGGTGCCGAGCTGGGTGAAGGTGAAGAACCCGGCCGCGATGAGCACCAGCGCGAACGGCACCGTCCGGCCGACCGGCACGCGGTCGGCGAGCATGCCGGCGATCGGCATGGTCAGCATCGCGCCGATGCCCTGCGGCGCGATCAGCAGGCCCGCGGTGAGCGTCGACTCGCCGCGCACCTGGAGGAAGTAGCTCGGGAACAGCAGGCCCGCGCCCATGAACGCGATGATGAACACGAACATGGTCACGGTGGCGATGGTCAGGTTGCGGTTGCGGAACAGCCGCAGGTCCAGCAGCGGGTGCCGGGGCCGGAACGAGTAGAGCACGAAGGCGATCACGAGCGCGCCGCCGACGAGCATCGGCAGCCAGACCTTGGTGTCGGCGACGGTGCCGGTCTCGGGCAGCGTGGAGATGCCGTAGAGGAACAGCGCGAGACCCGGCGAGAGCATGAGCATGCCGAGGAAGTCGAACGACTCGGACGGCTCGGCGTTGTCCTTGGGCAGCGCCAGCTGGGCGTAGACCAGGGCGACCACGCCGATCGGCAGGTTGATCAGGAAGATCCAGTGCCAGCTCGCGACGTCGATCAGCCAGCCGCCGAGGATCGGGCCGGTGATCGGGCCGAGCAGCATCGGGATGCCGAGCACGGCCATCAGGCGGCCGATACGGTGCGGGCCGGCGGCCCGGGTCATGATCGTCATGCCGAGCGGCATGAGCATGCCGCCGCCGAGGCCCTGGATCACCCGCCAGGCGATCAGCTCGCCGATCGAGTCGGCCGTGGCGCACAGTCCGGAGCCGATGGTGAACAGCGCCAGCGCCACCATGTAGAGGCGTTTCGTGCCGAACCGGTCGGCGGCCCAGCCGCTGAGCGGGATCACCGTGGCGAGCGCAAGCGTGTAGCCGGTCATGGTCCACGCGACGCGGGCGTACGTGGCGTCGAACTCGCTCTGGAACGTCGGCAGCGCCACGCTGACGACTGTCACGTCGAGGATCGACATGATCGCACCGAGCACGACGACGCCGGCCACCTTGAGTACGGCGGCGTCGAGTTTCGTCGACGTCGCTACGGGTTGCTGGGTCACTGACGGTCTCCTGGATCCGGTCCGGCACTTGGGAGGCGGTGGCGGCGCCGCGCGCGCCGTCTGCGGAGCGCGGGCGGAACGCGCGGCGGGGCGGCGTCCGGGCGACAGCGTAGCCATGACCTGGGACGGGACGCGGCCGGTTTTGCCGACGGGAGAACCGCGGCGGCGCGGCAGAGGGCCCCGCCACGGGTTCGCAAGTGGTCCGGCGGCTCGCGGAAAGGGCTGGTACGCGCCGATTCGCCGGCCTTGCCGGGAGCGTGGCCGGCGGGCGCGACCGTGACGAAGGTCATGCCCCACACAGTCACCTAGCGGGCCCGCCGCTCAGCCCAGGCCGGCCATCAGGTCGACCTCGGCCGTACGCGAGCGGTCGATGCGCCGGGCGAGGTCGCGTACCCGCTCGCTCGTTCCGGCGGCGACCTGGGCGCGGGCCAGGTCGGCCGCGGTGCGCTGGTGCCGGCTGAGCACGTCGAGCAGCACCCGGTCGGCGTCGGCGGGCGCGGCGGCGCGCAGCCGGGCCAGTGCGGCGGCGGCGTCGCTGTGCCCGGAGTGGTCGTGCCGGGCGGCCGCCGCGGCGGCCGACGGGCCGGCCTCGCGCAGCCATCGGCGCATGGTGGCCAGTTCGTCGGTCTCGGTGGCCCGGACGGCGGCGATCAGCGTGCGGATCCGCGGGTCGGTGGCGCGGTCGAGGCCGAGCGCGACGATCTCCAGCGTCTGCTCGGTGTGCGCCACCATCATGGCCAGGAACAGCGCGTCGATCCCGCTGGTCGTGGCGTCCGCGCCGGACGGGACCGCGGCCGTGGCGGACGGGACCGGCGGGGAAGGATCGGCGGCGGGCGGCCCGCCGCACCCGGTCAGGGCCAGCACCACCCCGAGCAGCGCCGCGACCGGCCGGGCGGAGGCGGACGCGCGGCGGAGCCGGGGACCGGCCGGCTCCGCCGCGCGGGTACGCCGGCTCAGATCTGCTGCCACAGCGCCGGTACGTTCGGCGGCTCCCAGCCGGCGATCGCGGTGTGCGCCTGGCGGCAGCGGTAGCTGCGGCCGTCGTAGGTGACGGTGTCACCGACCTGGTACGACCGCCCGGCGGTCCACGTGCCGCCCGGCGCCGGGGTGCTGGTCCGGGTCGGCGTGGGCGCGGGCGTGGTGGGCGCCG
>NZ_WBKS01000225.1:0-4476 GCF_008868145.1 Micromonospora sp. AMSO1212t | reverse complement strand
CGGAGTTGTGTATAAGGGACAGGTACGGGAGTGGCGGGCCGTTTCCGGGTCCTCCTCGTGGGCGTACGCCAACTCCGGGTCGACCAACTGGATCGCGTGCACCAGCAGGTCGCCGGTGATCAGGACGCGCTCGTCGTCCGCCTCGACCAGCACCGACTGGTGGCCCGGCGTGTGCCCGGGCGTGTGCAGCAGCCGTACCCCCGGGGCCAGGGACGTGTCGCCGTCGACCACCCGCAGCCGGCCGGCGGCGCGCAACGGCGTCAGCAGCCGGGCCGGCAGCTCCGGGTGGAACAGCTCCAGCGCGTCCACCTCGGCGCGCTGGAGCAGATGGTCCGCGTTCGGGAACAGCGGGCCGGCCCAGCCGACGTGGTCGGTGTGCAGGTGGGTGAGGACCACGGTGCGTACGTCCGCCGGGTCGATCCCGGCGGCGGCCAGCTCGGCCGGCAGCCGGCCCGGCACCGGCGCCCAGCTCGCGGCGAGCGAGTCGGCCGGGCCGATCCCGGCGTCGACCAGCGTGACCGGCCCGTCCCCGGCCCGCACGGCGAAGGCGCGGAACCGCAGCCACCACCGGTCGTCGTCGGTGACGGCGCCCGGGTCGAGCCGGTCGGCCGCCTGCCAGTGCGCCTCGGTGGCGTCGGGAAACGCCTCGCCGCGGGGCTGGAAGAAGGGCCCCTCGCCGTCGGCGAGCGCGGTGACCGTGATAGACCCGAGGGTGCGGCTGCGTGGCATCGGCCGATGATGCCAGCGGGCCGCGGCGCGGCGCAGCCCGCTTTTCCGGCGGCCACCCGGGCCGCCTGGGGACTGCCGGCCAGTTTCCAGTACGCTCGTACTGCTTGAGCACGTGTCCCCCGAGAGGAGCGCCGGCCGATGGCGAAGATCAAGGTAAACAACCCGGTCGTGGAGATCGACGGCGACGAGATGACCCGGATCATCTGGAAGCAGATCCGGGAGCAGCTGATCCTGCCCTACCTCGACGTCGACCTGCACTACTACGACCTGTCGATCCAGCACCGTGACGCCACCGACGACCAGGTCACCGTCGACGCCGCCAACGCCATCAAGGAGCACGGCGTCGGCGTCAAGTGCGCCACCATCACCCCGGACGAGGCCCGGGTGGAGGAGTTCGGCCTGAAGAAGATGTGGCGGTCGCCGAACGGCACCATCCGCAACATCCTCGGCGGCGTGGTCTTCCGCGAGCCGATCATCATGTCGAACGTGCCGCGGCTCGTCCCGGGCTGGACCAAGCCGATCATCATCGGCCGGCACGCGCACGGCGACCAGTACAAGGCCACCGACTTCGTCGTCCCCGGCCCGGGCACGGTGACCATCACCTACACCCCGGCCGACGGCGGCACCCCGATGGAGATGGAGGTCGCCAACTTCCCCGGCGGCGGCATCGCCATGGGCATGTACAACTACGACGAGTCGATCCGGGACTTCGCCCGCGCCTCGTTCCGGTACGGCCTGGACCGCAACTACCCGGTCTACATGTCCACCAAGAACACCATCCTCAAGGCGTACGACGGCCGGTTCAAGGACATCTTCGCCGAGGTGTTCGAGAGCGAGTTCAAGGCCGAGTTCGACGCCGCCGGCCTCACCTACGAGCACCGGCTGATCGACGACATGGTCGCCGCCGCGCTCAAGTGGGAGGGCGGGTACGTCTGGGCGTGCAAGAACTACGACGGTGACGTGCAGTCCGACACCGTCGCGCAGGGCTTCGGCTCGCTCGGCCTGATGACCTCGGTGCTGCTCTCCCCGGACGGCCGCACCGTCGAGGCCGAGGCCGCGCACGGCACCGTCACCCGGCACTACCGGCAGTACCAGAAGGGCGAGAAGACCTCGACCAACCCGATCGCCTCGATCTACGCCTGGACCCGGGGCCTCGCCCACCGGGGCAAGCTGGACGGCACCCCGGCGGTCACCGAGTTCGCGAACACGCTGGAGAAGGTCATCGTGGACACCGTCGAGGGCGGCCAGATGACCAAGGACCTCGCGCTGCTCATCTCGCGGGACGCCCCGTGGCTGACCACCGACGAGTTCATGAACGCGCTCGACGAGAACCTGGCGCGCAAGCTCGCCGCCTGATCACTCCCGTCGATCACCACGGAGCCCGCCGGCACCCGCCGACGGGCTCCGTCGTGTCCGGGCTCGTGCGTCACCGGGTCCGGGCCGGGCTCGTTGTACCGGGTGGACGCGATGCCAGTCTCGTCCAGCCGTCCCTTCCCTTGCGGGGGGCCCTGTCCCGGGCCCCCCGCGCCCTGTTGTGCGCCGCGCGCCTCCCGCTTAGGCCTCGCCGATCTCAGGCCGCGGCGGCCCGCTCAGGCGGCGCGCAGCAGCTCGGCGGCGCGTTCCGGGGCGATGTCGTTGATGAAGACGCCCATGCCGGACTCCGACCCGGCCAGGTACTTCAGCTTGTCCTTGGCCCGCCGGATGCTGAACAGCTGAAGGTGCAGGTGGCCCAGCTCCCGGTCGATCCGTACCGGCGCCTGGTGCCAGGCCGCGATGTACGGCATGGGCAGGTCGAACAGCCCGTCGAAGCGGCGCAGCAGGTCCAGGTAGAGCGGCCCGAACGCGTCCCGCTCGGCGTCGTCGAGCGCCGGGATGTCCGGCACCGGCCGGTGCGGCGCCACGTGCACCTCGAACGGCCAGCGGGCCGCCGCCGGGACGTACGCGGTCCAGTGCTCGTTGCTCGCCACCACCCGCTCCCCGGTGGCCCGTTCGGCGGCCAGCACGTCGGCGTAGAGGTTGCCACCGGTGCGGTCGGCATGCCGCCGGGCGGCGGCCAGCATGCTCCGGGTGCGCGGCGTGACGAACGGGTACGCGTAGATCTGCCCGTGCGGGTGGTGCAGCGTCACCCCGATCTCCACGCCCCGGTTCTCGAACGGGAAGACCTGCTCCACGCCGGGCAGCGCGCTCAACGCGGTGGTGCGGTCGGCGAGCGCGTCGAGCACCGTCCGGACCCGCCGCGGGGAGAGCCGGGCGAACGAGGCGTTGTGGTCGTCGGTGAAGCAGACCACCTCGCACCTGCCGCGCCCGGGGCGTACCGGGGTGAACGGCGTGATCTCGGCCGGTTCGTCGGCCACCCGCTGGCTCAGCGACGGGAACCGGTTCTCGAAGACGACCACGTCGTAGTCGGGCGCCGGGATCTCGCTGTGCCGCTCGCCCCGTGACGGGCACAGCGGGCACTGGTCGGCCGGGGGCAGGAAGGTGCGGGTCTGCCGGTGCACCGCCACCGCCACCCACTCGTCGGTCAGCGGGTCGTACCGCAGCTGCGAGGCGGGCGGGGGAGGGGGCAGATCCCGCCGGTCCGGCTGGTCGCGGACCGCGTCGTCCCGCTCGTCGAAGTAGATCAGCTCACGGCCGTCGGCCAGCGCGATCTGCGTACGCTTCACTCCGCCCCCCTCGTCGTGGGCACCGTCACCAGCTCACCCACCCTGTCCTCGAGTACCCGTCGGGCCCCGGGTGCCAACCGGTCGTCGGTGACCAGCACGTCCGCCGCGTCCAGCGGCACGATCGACGAGATGCCGACGGTGCCCCACTTGGTGTGGTCGGCGAGCACCACCAGCCGGTCCGCCGCTGCCACGAGTGCCCGGTTGGTGTCCGCCTCCATCAGGTTGGGCGTGGTGAAACCGGCCCGTTCGCTGATCCCGTGCACGCCGAGGAAGAGCAGGTCCAGGTGCAGCGCGGCGATCGCGGCCACTGCCAGCGGGCCGACGAGCGCGTCCGACGGCGTGCGTACGCCGCCGGTGAGCACCACCGTCTGGTCCGGCCGGCCACCGACGTGCAGGGCCTCCGCCACCGGCAGCGAGTTGGTGACCACTGTCAGGCCGGGCACGTCCACCAGCCGCCGGGCCAGCTCGGCGGTGGTGGTGCCGGCGGAGAGCGCGATCGCGGCGCCGGGCCGGACCAGCCCTGCGGCGTGCTCGGCGATGGCGGCCTTCTCCGCGGACTGGCGGACGGCCTTCGCGTGGAAGCCGGGCTCGTCGGTCGAGCCGGGACCGGCGGGCGTCGCGCCCCCGTGCACCTTGGCGAGCAGGCCCTGCTCGTGCAGCGTGTCCAGGTCGCGCCGGATGGTCATGTCGGAGACGCCGAACTCGGCCGCCAGTTCCGTGACCCGGACGCCACCGGAGCGGCGCAGTCGTTCCAGGATGGCGGTCTGCCGCTGCCGCGCCAGCATCCCCGGCTCACCTCCGCGCCTCACCGACCACGCGGGCGCCCCACGCGGTCGAACGTGTTCCAACAAAGACGAACACTACCGCGCAGCCAGGGGTGATGCGAGGCCGCCGCCGTCCGAAGCCGGACGACGGCGGTCGAGGTGCTCGCAGGCCGGGACGGGCCCGGCGGTGAGACGGATGCTCCTATGGATGTCAAGGGGTGTTGAGGGCGGTGTAGTCGGCGAGGAGGGCGGTGTGGACCTCGCGGATGATGTAGCGCTTGAGGCAGCGGATGATCTCTTTGTTGGTGAGGCCTTGTTTG
>NZ_WBKS01000224.1:0-4527 GCF_008868145.1 Micromonospora sp. AMSO1212t | reverse complement strand
GCCGACCGGTGAGCCGGGCGCGTGCACCGCGACCTACCGGACCGTGAACACCTGGCCCGGTGGCTTCCAGGCCGAGGTCACGGTGGCCAACAACGGCGCGAGCACGCTCAACGGCTGGACCGCACGCCTGACCCTGGCCTCCGGCCAGGCGATCAGCAGCCTCTGGAACGGCGTCAACACGGGCACCACCGGCTCGGTGTCGGTCCGCAACGCCGACTACAACGGCACGTTGGGCGCAAACGGCTCGACGACGTTCGGGTTCACCGCCACCGGCAACGGGGCCACCGCGCCCAGCGGTGTCAGCTGCACCAGTCCCTGACCGGATCGCCGACCCCGGACAGGGGTACCGGGCCGGGGGTGGCACTGTGCCGCCCTCGGCCCGGCACCGGCCGGGACAACGCGAGGTCCCGCCGGACGCCGGGATGTGCTCTAATTAACTCTGGTCGATGTTTGCGCTAACATCAGCGATCTCGCAGGCCACCACCACCGGCACCTCGGGACCGCAGCGCAACTCTTGTTAGCGTTTACACCGACGGCCATCCACAACTCGCGATACCCGGCCCCGCCGGCCGGACGGTCGCGCGTACCCGAGGAGCCGTCATGGTGATCCCCCGTCCCCGGTCCGTCCGATCCGGACCATCGCGTCTCGTCATCTCCGCCCTGGCTCTCGCCCTGGCCGCCACCGGCGGCGGCCTGACGCTCACCGCGAGCCCCGCACAGGCCGCCACCTCGATCACCGTCAACGGCGCCTCCGGCGGCCAGACGTTCGACGGGGTGGGCGCGGTGAGCGGCGGCGGCGGCAACAGCCGCCTGCTGATCGACTACCCGGAGCCGCAACGCGGGCAGATCCTGGACTACCTGTTCAAGCCCGGATACGGCGCCGCGCTGCAGATCCTCAAGGTCGAGATGGGCGGCGACACCAACTCCACCAGCGGGTCCGAGCCGAGCCACGAGCACGTCCGTGGCGATCTCAACTGCAACCGCGGCTACCAATGGTGGATCATGGAGCAGGCCAAGGCCCGCAATCCCGCCATCAAGCTGGCGGCCCTGCCGTGGGGCGCTCCCGGGTGGATCGGCAACGGCAACTTCATGTCCCAGGACATGATCAATTACTTCGTGGACTGGCTGGGCTGCGCGCGGCAGCACAACCTGACCATGGACTACATCACCGCCGCCCAGAACGAGAAGCGGACCGACGCGAACTGGACCATCAGCCTGCGTCAGGCGCTGAACGCCAACGGCTACAGCGGCGTGAAGATCATCTATGGGGACGACTACCCCGGAAGCTGGGGCCCGGCCAACGCCGTCGCCAGCAACGCCACGCTGCGCAACAGCATCGACGTGCTCAGCGGCCACTACCCGTGCGGCTACCTCAGCGCGCAGACCACCTGCACCGTCTCGTCGACGGCCACCTCCACCGGCAAGACGCTGTGGAACAGCGAGGGCGGCTCCCAGGACTACAACGACGGCGCCAAGCCCCTGGCCCGCGGCATCAACCGCGGCTACATCGACGGCCGGATGGTCGCCTACCTCAACTGGGACCTGATCGCCGCCATCACGCCGAACCTGCCCTGGTCCACGGTCGGGCTGATCCTGGCCAACCAGCCCTGGTCCGGCTGGTACTCGGTCGGCAAGAACACCTGGGCGCTGGCGCACACCACCCAGTTCACCGCGCCCGGCTGGCGCTACCTGGACTCGGCCTCGGGCTACCTGGGCGGCAACCGCAACAACGGCAGCTACGTGTCGCTGCGCTCGCCCACCACCGGCGACTACAGCACGGTCGTCGAGACCATGGACGCCACAGCGGCCCAGCAGGTCACCATGAACATCACCGGCGGGCTGTCCACCGGCCAGGCGCACATCTGGGCCACGAACCTGAACTCGACCAACCCGAACGACTTCTTCGTCCGCACCGCGGACATCACCCCGTCGGGCGGGTCGTTCTCGTTCACCGCCCAGCCCGGTCACCTCTACACCGTCACCACCACGACCGGGCAGGGCAAGGGCACCGCCACCAGCCCCGCCCAGGGCTCGCTGGGCCTGCCGTACCGCGACGACTTCGACAGCTACGCCAACGGACGGTTCCCGAAGTACCTCCAGGACATGCAGGGCGCGTTCGAGATCGTCGGCTGCGGCGGCGGCCGGTCCGGCATGTGCCTGCGCCAGATGTCCGCGCAGGCGCCCATCACCTGGAAGACCCTCGCCGACCCGGCCACCTACGGCGGGAACCTGAGCTGGGGCAACTACACGGTCTCCGCCGACGTCCTGCTCGAACAGTCCGGCTACGCCCAGATCCAGGGCCGCGTCGGCAGCACCAACCTGGACCCCATCGGCCGCTACAACGCCTACTTCCTGCGGGTCACCGACTCCGGCGCGTGGTCCATCCTGCGCAACAACACCGCCGGGCAGCTCACCACGCTGCGCAGCGGGAACGTCGCGGCGCTGGGCACCAACCGCTGGCACAGCCTCGCGCTCGGCTTCTCCGGCACCACCATCACCGCCACCATCGACGGCACGACGGTCGGCACGGCCACCGACTCCACGTTCGGCACCGGCCAGGTCGGCTTCGGCACCAGCCAGGGCGAGACCGCGCAGTTCGACAACCTGTCGGTGGTCGCCGGTCCGGGCGGCAACCCCGGCGGTACGAGCGGCGCGTGGCTCAACCCCAACTCGAGCCGGTGCCTCGACGTGCCGAACCAGTCCCAGACCAACGGCACCCAGGTGACGTTGTGGGAGTGCAACGGCGGGACCAACCAGCAGTGGACGGCGACGTCGGGCCGGCAACTCCAGGTGTACGGGAGCAAGTGCCTCGACGCCGAGGGGCAGGGCACCTCGTCCGGCACCCGGGTCATCATCTGGGACTGCAACGGCGGCACCAACCAGCAGTGGAACGTCAACACCGACGGCACGATCACCGGCGTCCAGTCCGGACTGTGCCTGAGCCCGAACGGCGGCGGGACCGGCAACGGCACCTCCGTCGTCCTGTCCGCCTGCACCGGCGCGAACAGCCAGAAGTGGAGCCGGGCGTGACGGCCCGACCCTCGCCGACCACACCTGTCCGCCGCAGCGCGGCCTACCCCGGGAGATGACCTGTGACGTCAACGCTATGGAGAACCGACCGCCGGACCAGACGATGGCTCGCTCTGGCGGTGACCATGCTCGCCCTGCTGGGGCTGGCCCCGGCCATCTCCGGAGGGCTGAACCCGACCGCCGCCCGGGCGGACAACCCGATCGTGCAGACCATCTACACGGCCGACCCGGCGCCGCTGGTCCACAACGGCCGGGTCTACCTCTACACCGGCCACGACGAGGACAACTCGACCTGGTTCACCATGAAGGAGTGGCGGGTCTACTCGTCCGACGACATGGTCAACTGGACCGACCACGGCTCGCCGCTCAGCCTCGCCACGTTCAGCTGGGCCAAGCAGGACGCGTGGGCCGGCCAGGCGGTCCAACGCAACGGCAAGTTCTACTGGTACGTGCCGATGGTCGTGCGGGCGACCGGCCAGATGGGCATCGGGGTGGCGGTGGCGGACAGTCCGACCGGGCCGTTCCGGGACGCCATCGGGCGCCCGCTGGTGAGCAACGGCGAGATCGATCCGACCGTGTTCATCGACGACGACGGCCAGGCGTACCTGTACTGGGGCAATCCCCGCCTGTGGTACGTGAAGCTGAACGCGGACATGATCTCGTACTCGGGCAGCCCGACCCAGATCCCGCTGACCGCGGCGGGCTTCGGGGCGCGGACCGGTGACGCGAACCGGCCGACCCTCTACGAGGAGGGTCCGTGGGTGTACAAGCGCAACGGGCTCTACTACCTGGTGTTCGCGGCCAAGTGCTGCTCGGAGTTCATCGCCTACTCGACCGCGCCCGGGCCGCTGGGACCGTGGACGTACCGCGGCACCGTCATGCCCACCCAGGGCAGCAGCTTCACCAACCACCCCGGGATCACCGACTACAAGGGCGGCTCGTACTTCTTCTACCACAACGGCGCGCTGCCCGGCGGCGGCGGTTTCACCAGGTCGGTGGCGGTGGAGAAGTTCTCCTACGGCGCCGACGGCTCGATCCCGACGATCAACATGACCACCACCGGCGCGCCGCAGATCGGCACGCTCAACCCGTACGTCCGGCAGGAGGCCGAGACGAGCGCCTGGGCGTCCGGCGTGGAGACCGAGCCGGCCAGCGGCGGCGGAATGAACGTCGGCTTCATCGACAACGGCGACTACCTCAAGATCAAGGGCGTCGCCTTCGGGACCGGCGCGACCTCGTACACCGCCCGGGTGGCCTCCGCGGGCAGCGGCGGCACCATCGAGCTGCGGCTGGACGGGACCAGCGGCCCGGTGGTGGGCACCTGCCGGGTGTCCGGCACCGGCGGCTGGCAGACCTGGGCCGACACGACCTGCGCGGTCAGCGGCGCCACCGGCACCCACGACCTCTACCTGCGGTTCACCGGCGGCAGCGGCTCGCTGTTCAACATCGACCACTGGCGGTTCAGCCCGACCGGGAGCACCCCACCGCCCACCCCCC
>NZ_WBKS01000223.1:0-4727 GCF_008868145.1 Micromonospora sp. AMSO1212t | reverse complement strand
CCCGACGTCACCGCCCTCGGCCCCGCCGGACGCATCCGCCTCACCGGCGACGTCCCCACCCCACTCAACCCACCATCAGGCTGCCGCTTCCGCACCCGCTGCTGGAAAGCCACCGACCACTGCGCCACCGAAGAACCCGCACTGACCACCCGCGACGGCGGCAGACAGCAAACTGCCTGCCACTACCCCGAGCAGCAGGAGACACCGCTAGACGCACCCGTGGGAGCCACCCCCGATCCCGGCAGCAACGAACGCACCTGACCCACGACGGGGCCGGGGGCGACCGTGCCCGGCGCAGGGATCAAGCCTGACCGCCCGGAGCCGGGCACGGTCGCCCCCGGCCCTCAACAGCGACCACAGGCTAGGCAGAACGCCACGAGTGGGAGGAGAGAGCAGAAGCCTGCGGACCCATCAACAGCATCCCTCCGTCCACCGCCCACGACGCCCCCGTCACGTACGCCGCATCCGGTGAGGCGAGCATCGCCACCACCGCCGCCACCTCCCGGGCGTCACCGGGCCGTCCCACCGGCACGCCGGGCCGGTCCTGCGTGAACGGGTCGACGTCCTCCTGCCCGGTCATCGGCGTGGCGATCTCACCCGGGGCCACCGCGTTGACGGTGATCCCGTCGGCGGCCAGTTCCTGCGCCATCACCTTCGTGAGCAGGCCGAGCCCGCCCTTCGCGGCGCAGTACGCCGACGAGCCGACCCGGGGCGCGTGCTCGTGCACGCTGGTGATGTTGATGATCCGGCCGCCCCGCCCGGCCGCGCACATCCGCCGGGCGGCCCGCTGCGAGCACAGGAACGGGCCGTCCAGGTCGACCGCCAGCACCTCCCGCCACTTCTCCCAGCTCACGTCCACGAACGGCTCGGACAGGCCGGTGCCGGCGTTGTTGACGAGCACACCCAGGCCGCCGAGCCGGTCGGCCAGCTCGTCGACCACCGCCGCCGCTTCCGGGAGCCGGGTCAGGTCCAGCTCGGCGGTCTCGCAGCGGCGGCCGGTGGCGCGTACCTCGGTGGCGGTGCGGTCGGCGCCCGCCGCGTCGCCGTACCAGGTGATGCCGATGTCGTAACCGGCGTCGGCGAGCGCCACCGCGCACGCCTTGCCGATGCCGGAGTCCGCGCCGGTGACGACCGCGACGCGGTCGTAGTCCTCGTATCGTTCGGGCATGTCCGCGCACTACCCGTGGGTGGCGGCCTCAACCGGCCGGACGACCCCGGCTCGCCCGGCGGTTTCGTCGGGCCCGCTCGCTAGGGTACGGGCGTGATCGCCGATGACTCCGATGCCGTGACATTCCGCTTCCTGCGCATGATGCGTGCCGAGATAGGCGCCGAACGGGTGGGGGAGGATTCGCTCGGTCACACCGTCGACCTGGCCCGGCGCTGGTGGGGCACCGGCGACGCCGCCGACGCGCGACTCGCCGACGCCCTGCGGGAGCTGCACGGCGAGCCGGTCGACCTGGCCGATCCGCACGACGTGGCGGGTGCCGCGAGCGCTCTGACCGCCGACGCCGGTCTGCTCACCGAGCCGGACCCACGCGGCGCGGCGATTGCCCGGTTCGCCGCCAACGCCCGCCGGCTGCGCACCGGTGAGATCACCCCGGCCGAGTTCGACGACCTGATGCCGCGCGACCGCACCGACCCCGACGCCTGACCACGAGGACCGCCGGCGCAGCAAGCCGGCGGGGTCAGCCCGTCCGGACCGGCACGGCGAACTCCGGCGAGTCCGCGGTGAGCAGCGCCGTCCGCGCCGGCACGCGCCACTGTTCGTCCAGCGCCGCCGCCAGGTCGTCCAGCATCCGGCGTACGGTCGGCGCCGCGCCCTCGTGCATCGCCTCGACCACCACGAGTACCTCGGCGGTGTCGTCTCGTACCGCCGACGCGCCGCTCTGCCGGTGGCACCAGCGCCGGGCGTGCGCGTGTCCACCCTGGTCGGCGAAGATCACCTCGCCGGGCGCCGGGCGCTCGCTCTCCCCGCCGAGCCCCAGGTAGTGCTCCGTGCCCTCGGCCGGGCGCACGGTCAGGTCGCCGTCGATGCGGGCCAGGTCGAGCACCGCGACCGGCACCGCGTACCGGGTGGACAGCGCGTTGCCGAGGTCCACGAGCGGATGCAGCCGGGGCAGTTCACCGTCCCGTCGCAACCGGCGCAGCAGCGACTCGGCCGCGCAGCGGTAGCGGGTCGGCGGGCAGCCCATCCGGGTGAACGCGCGACGCCACGCCTGGATCTCCGGGAAGCCACCTTCCGGTCCGGCGGCGAGCCGGTCCCGGGCGGTGCCCAGATACCCGGTCAGCCGTGGCGTCACGTCGACGTCGGGCGTGACGCCCGTGGCGTGCAGGACGCCGCAGGTCAGTTCGGGGAAGGCCGACCAGATCTCGGGGGAGTGACGGAAACGCACGGGAGGACTCCTTGCAGGTGGTGAGGACGGGTCAGGCGGTGAACGCGAGGCCGAGGCCCAGGACGAGGAAGCTGCCGGCGAAGGCGTGCCGCAGCAGCCCGGTCAGCCGGGGCCGGGACAGCACCCGCCGGCGCAACGCGCCGGCCAGGAGCGCGTACCCGGCGAACACCAGCAGCGTGACGCCCATGAACACCAGGCCGCAGGCGAGCATGCGCACCGGGGCGGCGGGTGCGTACGGGGGTACGAACTGCGGTAGGAACGCCACGAAGAACACCGTCACCTTCGGGTTCAGCAGGTTCAGCAGCACCCCGTCCCGGAACACGGCCGCCACCGGACGCGGGGGCCGGTCATCGCCGAGGGCGAACGTGCCGCGGTCGCGCAGCGCCGACCAGGCCATCCAGAGCAGGTACGCCACACCCAGCCAGGTCACCACGCGGAACGCCGGGGTGCCGGCGCGCAGCAGGGCGGCCAGGCCGGTCACCGCGGCGATCACGTGCGGGACGAGGCTGAGCGTGCCCCCGGCGGCAGCGGCCAGGCCGGCCCGGCGTCCGGCGGTCACGGCGGTGGCGAGCGTGTGCATCATCCCGGTGCCCGGAGTGATCGCCACGACGAGCGAGGTCAGCAGGAAGGCGACTGTCATGTGGTCCAGCCTGTGGCCATAATGGTCCGATGGACAGGGCCAAAGTGATCGTGGTCGAGGAGTCCAAAGCGGCCGGTGCGGACTTCCTCCAGCTGGACGTCGGCGAGGCGCCGCCGGGTGGCCGAGCGGACTGGCTGGCCGCCCGGCTGCGGTCCGCGATCGCCGACGGCCGGGCGCCGGTGGGCACCCGCCTGCCGGCCAGCCGGGTGCTCGCCGCCGAGCTGGGCGTCTCCCGTGGCGTGGTGACCGAGGCGTACCAGCGGCTGGCCGAGGACGGGCAGGTGGCGGGACGCGGCCGGGCCGGAACGGTGGTGGTCGCCACGCCGGCCGCCGTGGTCACCCGGCCGCCCGAGCCGAGGAGAGCACCGGAGGTGTTCGCCACCCGGCCCGGCTTCGACGCCTTCGACGCGTTGCGCGCCGTGCCCGCGCAGGTGGACCTGACTCCCGGCGTACCCGATCTGGCGGTCTTTCCCCGCGCGGCCTGGTTGCGGGCCGAGCGGGCCGTGCTGCACCGGATGACGCCCGCCGCGCTCGGCTACGGCGATCCGATCGGGACGCCCGCGCTGCGACTGGCGGTCGCGAACTGGCTGGCCCGAAACCGGGGCGTCCGCGCCGACCCGGCCGAGGTGGTGATCGTGGCCGGGGTGTCCCAGGCGCTCGGCCTGCTCGCGCGCGTGCTGCACGACCGGGGTACGCACACCGTGGCGGTGGAGGATCCCGGCTCCCTCGGCGTACGGCAGCACCTGGCCTACTCCGGGCTGGCGACACCGCCGGTGCCGGTGGACGACCGGGGACTGTGCGTCGACGAGCTGGAGCGCTCCGGCGCGCCGGCCGTGCTGCTCACCCCGGCGCACCAGTTCCCGACCGGTGTGGTGCTCGACGGCGACCGGCGCCGGCGGCTGCTGCGGTGGGCACGCGGCGGCGGCCTGGTGGTGGAGGACGACTACGACGCCGAACACCGCTACGACCGGCCGCCGGTGCCGGCGCTGCGTGCCATGGCGCCGGACCGGGTCTGCTACGTCGGCAGCATCTCCAAGCTGCTCGCGCCGGCGCTGCGGATCGGCTGGATGCTGGTGCCGCCCGCGCTGCACGCCGGCGTGGTGGCCGCGAAGCGGGCGGCCGACCTCGGCAACGCGGCGTTGCCGCAGCTCGTGCTGGCCGAGCTGATGGAGTCCGGCGCGCTGGAACGGCACCTGCGGCTGCTGCGCCATCGGCACGTACGCCGACGGGACGCGATGATCCGGGCGGTCCGCGCGTACCTGCCGGGGGCTGTGGTGCACGGCGCGGCGGCCGGGCTGCACCTGATGGTCACGCTGCCCGGCGACGTCGACGACCGGGCGTTGGCGGCGGCGGCGCTGCGCCGCGGCGTCAAGGTCCACCCGCTGTCCTGGCACGGCCAGCGCCCGCAGCCACCCGGCCTGGTCCTCGGGTACGCGGCGACCCCACCCTCCGGCATCGACCGAGCCCTCGCGACGGTGGCCGACGCACACCGAACCCTGCCTGGTTGATCAAGGAGTTCATGTCCGAGTCGATCTCCCCGAAGGACACAAACTCCTTGATCAACTGGGGAGAGGCGGGGCGGGCAGCGGGGCGGGCGGGGACGGCGGGGATGGCGGGGAGTAGAGGGCGGCCAGGGCGGCGGCGGTTTCGGGCAGGCGGGGGGGCCGCGGGGGGGGGGAGAGGACCTCCACCTC
>NZ_WBKS01000222.1:0-4783 GCF_008868145.1 Micromonospora sp. AMSO1212t | reverse complement strand
GGGGAGGGGCGCTCGTGGCCTCCGGGCCCGCCGGCGCCGGTGACGCCGGGACGGACGCGGGCGCGCCGTACACGTTGCCGGCCGGGCGGGGCGGCGTCGCGGCCCCGTACACCGTGGGGGCCGGTCCGGGCGTGCCGGAGCGGTAGGTGGTGGTGCTGCGCGGCAGCGGGACCGGCGGGAGGTCGGCGGAGTTCGCGCCGCCGGTCCGGTCGGCGCGGTTGCGGCGCAGCAGCAGGACGATGAGGGCGGCGCCGACGAGCACCAGCCCGATACCGAACCACATGATCATGGAACCTCCGAACGACGAGTCGTCGGCCGCGGCGGTGGCCGGGGCGACGGCGGCGGCCACCGGCGACGTGTCGGCCACCTCGGCCGGCGTGGTCTCGCTCGCGCTGGGCGTCGGCGAGGGCTTGCGGGACGGGCTGGGGCTCGGTGTCCGCGGGGCGCCCACCAGCCGGGCCGACCCACCAGCCCGGCCGAGCACGTCGCCGTTGGCCGCGCTCGCCTCACCGGCCAGCTCCAGCCGCCCGCCGACGGTCCCGGCCAGGAACGACACCCGGTAACGCACGGTGACGCCCTTGCCCTTGCACAGCGGCCGGTCGACCGGAGCGACCGCGGCGGTGGCGACGGCGCCGCCGTCCCCGGAGACCTGCACCGGCACCCATCGGCCCCCGGACGCCACCTGCACCCGGACCTGGTCCGCCCGCAGGCTCTCCGACCGGAGCCCGATCGCGGTACGCAACTGCACGCAGCCGTCAGTGCGCTTGCGCACCTCGACCGCCACAGTGCCCGGCGGACCACCGGCGGTGAAGCTGTTCGCCGAGCGCAGTCCCACCCGGTCGTCGCGGGCCGACGCCGGTGACGCCGGGACGGCGATCAGGCCACCCAGCAGCGCGCCGACCATGGCCCACCGCGCCGCGTGCCGCCCTGCCGACATCTCCACCTCACCGTTGCGTCCGGACCGGATCCGCCGGTCAGGTTACTACCGGCCCCTCCAGGCACCCGCGCATCGAGCACGCCACATGTGTGCCGCGCCACGCGATCACCGCCCGCCCAGGTCACCGCCCGATGCGCCTGCTTCGGCGAGCGCCCGCCTGCACAGCCGGTCGGCCGTACGGGTGGTCTCCGGCAGCCGGTACCGGGGCGTCAGTGCCAGTACCCGGTCCACCGCGTTGTCCAACCCCACCCGGTGCCCGACGCTCACGAAGACCGGCCGCACACCACCCTGAGTCCGCAGCACCCGCCCGACCACCTCGCCGCCGTCGCACAGGTCGGCGCTGTCACCACGCTCGGGGCCGGGACCCGTCCACGAGCCGACGAGCGGCGTCTTGCCCACCCCTATCGTGGGCAGCCCGGTCACCAGACCCAGGTGACAGGCCAGCCCGAACCGGCGCGGGTGCGCCAGCCCGTGCCCGTCACAGACCAGCAGCTCGGGACGGGTGGTGAGCCGGTCCAGCGCGGCGAGCAACGCCGGCATCTCGCGGAACGCGAACAGCCCCGGCACGTACGGGAAGGCGGGCCGCCCCACGCACACCGCCTCGTCCACCACGTCGAGGGTGGCTGAATCGAGGACCGTGACGGCGGCGGCGAGCAGGTCACCGTCGGGCGCATACGCCACGTCCAGCCCGGCCACCGTCGCGGGCGCGGCGGGACCGGGCCCGGTCAGGTCCACCCGGGACCGCAACTCCTCCTGTACGCGTCTCGCCTCGGCCACGTCGGCGGGCGGCACATAGGGCACGGGTGGGCCTTCCGTGGAGGGCATGACGTTCCCGGCCGCTGTCAGGACGCGGCGGAGGCGATGGTGGGGTCGGCGGCGGGATCGCCGGCCTGTTGGAGCTGCTCCTCGAACATCACGAAGGTCCGCCGCCGGACTCCCCGGATCAGCGCCTGCTCCTGCGGCGTCGGGTACCGGCGTTCCTCCTGGAGCGTGTCCTCGATCGCCCGGACGGTTTCGTAGAGAGCGAAAATAGGCCCTTCACCGCACAGACTCAGGCCCCGCTCCTGCTCGACGTACCAGACGAACTCCTCGGGGCTGATCTCGAATATCTCGTCGTCCCTACCGAACAGCACCCTGTTCACGAGATTGTCCGCTGCCTGCCACCGGCCGGTGTCGAGTGAGAGCCGCCAGCACGCCATGCCGCCGTCCTCCGTCCTCACCAACTTCACCGGCGAGTCGTAGTAGAGGAAGAATTTCGGCAACACTAGGCCGGTCGGGTGCGTCACTGCTTCACGCCTCTCCCAATGTCTGCTGGACCGCATCCCAGTAGATGCTCTGCGCGCGTCGTAGCAGGCCGTCCCGGACTGCCGTCTCCATCGTCGTCAGCGAACGGCCGTCCAACTCTGCCAGGGCATCGAGGTCACGTCGGACCTCATACAGCGCATGCTCCCATTCGGCCACATCTTCCAAGGCTTTGAGGTGCAGGCGCAGTTCCCCTACGTGCCCGTTGGACAGGCGAAGGTTGAGCAGGATGTCGCGATAGCCACTACCGTTCGGAGCAACGAAACGATCCTTGACATCCAGGATCGTCACGTCGGGATCACCAACGAGTTCGCCTAACGCGTCATAGATGTCATCGAGCGTGGAGAACTCGGCCTTCGCCGCGGCCAAGTCCTTCAGGCGAGAGGCGTCATTCCCGTATTCGACCAGTTTGTCGCTGACTCGATCGTCACTCTTGGGCTCGTTGCGCCAGCCGGGCTGCCCCTTCTCGCCTGCGAGAGCGGTGGCAATCGTGTTCAGCTCTGCCTGCGCTACGGCCGCCTCGGCACGCAGTCCACTGAGGTATACGGCGACATAGATCGGATCCCGTTTCCTGCTCTTATCGAAGCCGTGCTGTCGGGCCTGCTGGCGCCGTGAAGCCAGATGCCGGGACAGCATGCGCTGCTCAGCGGTCAGCGGAGTGGGGAGAGGGTTCAGATCGCCCGTCAATATCTGCGAGTCGGGTCCGTCTCTCTCGATATCCGCCAACACCTCGCCCAGCACGTCGATGGCTTGCTGGTGGCTGGCCAGGTGGTGCAGGGTCAGCGGCCGGGCGGTCAGCGAGTTGGCGAGTTCCGGTGTCGCCAGGATCATCCGGACCAGGTCGGGCCGCTCCGCGAGCTGCCGCACCAACGTCTCGGCCAGCAACTCCTCCCGTCGCGGCGGAGCCTCCCAGTTCTGGTCGAGCATCCGCTGCACACGCGGGTCGGCGAACAAGCGGGTGAGGTCGGCCGCGGCGCTCTCGTCCAGCCCGGGTACGAGCCGCCGCAGCGTCGGCACGTCGGCGTGCTGCGCCAGTTCGACAGGAGTTACCCCGGCGGTGAAGGCGGCGTCGAGGTTCCCGCTCTGCGCGAGCGCGTCGCGCACGTAGAGCCCGGCGGCGATCCGGTCGGCGTGCGCCTGCCGGTGGTCCTCGCGTACCCGGTCGGGATCCGGCTCGACGGAGGGCGCGCTGCCCGGCAGCGGTCCGTCAGTTCGGCGGTGGATGGTGGTGGACTCGCCGAGCAGGTGGACGTGGTTGAAGTCCGGGACGTGGCCGTCGGCGATCGGCGGCGGGGCCGGCGGCCGTGGCGGCGCCGGGCGGGGTAGTGGCTCGGGTAGGACGTTGTAGGTGCCGGGCGGGCGGCCGGTGAGCGGCATCGGCCGGCCGTCGGGGCCGAGCACCAGAGCGTCGACGCCGACCACGTTGCTGGCTGCCGGACGGCCGCTGTGGTGGTAGAGCGGCCGGTCCGCCACCAGGCCCGTCTGCGGGTCGAGGAAGAGGATCGTGCCGTTCTGGTTCAACGCCACCCAGGCGTGCGAGCCGCCGCCCTCGAAGCTGGTGATGAGGAACGCGTAACTGCCGTGGCCACCCGACGCGAGCTGCGCGTACAGGTCCCGGTAGCCACCGTCCACCAACCGCTGCCGGTCCCGAGGGGTGACCCCGGGCCGGTCCGGCGGGCAGAGGTCCTGGAACCGGCCGCCGGTCGTCTGCTCGACCCGCAGCGGTCCGTCCGCCTCCCCGCCGACCGGCCGGTTCACGTCGCCGTTCAGGTAGCCGTCGAACGTACGCGGCGCCGCGACGCGCGGCCGTCCGTGAACCCAGGTCTCGAACAGCGACAGCGTGCAGTCGAGGCAGTTGATCCCTCGGGTGGCGTCGGCCGCCGGGCCGCCGTCGTTCGCGAGGCGGAACCAGCCGCCGCGCCGGGGATCGGCGGTACGCGTCACACCGCCGTCCGGGTTGCGGGGCATCTGCCGTTCGAGGTCGGTCTGGTGCAGCGCCAGCGGAGGGCGGAGCCCTCCCCGGCGACCGTAGGGCCGGGACCTGTCGATCGGCTCGGGATGGCCGTGACCGGTGAGCGCGGAGTGGTCGGCGGTCTCCACCGCGCCGACGGCCAGGTCCGCCACGTCGTCGTTGATGCGGTAGAAGTCGAGGTCGTCCTCGACCATCACCTCGCGCGGCAGACGCTGGCCGGCACGGACGGCCTCCACCTCGTCGACGGCTCGGTAGTGCAGGCGTTCTCGCCGCCGGCCCTCCCACACGTGCCGGTCGGCGAGCTCGTGCCGCCCGGCTTGGCGGAGTTCGTGGGCCTGCATGAGGAGCCAACGCGCCGCCTCGTAATGCTGTTCGGCGAGTTCACGCAGCTCCTTGATCTGCGCCGCCCGTCTGTTCTCCTCGTGCAAGGCACGCTGAGACTGCAGATAGCCCTGGTAGCGCCGCCGGTCGAGGCCCTCCCGATCGGCCTTCAGCCGTGCGGCACGCTGCTCGGCGGTCTCGCGGGGCCGCGACTGGACATGGGGCGGGCCCGCGAGACCGCCGAGCAGCGT
>NZ_WBKS01000221.1:0-4908 GCF_008868145.1 Micromonospora sp. AMSO1212t | reverse complement strand
ACCGGGGTCGAGCAGCCGGACGCTGTCTCCCAGCTTGAACGGCAGCGCTGGCGCGACCGGGCGCAGCGCCACCACCACGTCCTCCCGGGGGTTGACCCGGACGGTGTCCTTCCACCCCAGCTCGCCCGGGTCCGGCGGGCGGACCGTGCCGTCCCAGCCGACCCGGTTGACCAGTTGCACGTCGCAGCCCTCGATGTGGACCGGATGGGTACGCGGGGCGTCGCCGACGATCCGCCAGAGCTGCGTGCCGTCGCCGGGCGCGCCGACCGCCACGGCCGGGTCGGTGGCGTGCAGCACCTCGGTGGCCGGGTCGGCCGGTCCCAGCGGCAGGGTGGCCGGGGCGAGCGGCCCGGCGACCGGGTGGCCGACGCCGAGCCGTCCCACCGCGCGCCCGTGCCGGGCCTCGAACACCTGCCCGACCGACTTCACCGCCAGCGGCAACGTGACCGGGGCGGTCGCGCCGGCCGGGGTGAACGTGACCGAGGTGGCCCGCGCGGGAACGAGCGTCGGGCGCGGGGTGGAGGTGCCGATCGCGGCGTCGTACGCGGGTTGCGGCACGATCGGTGGCGGCTGGCTGCGGGCGTACGCCCCTGGTAGCCGGTCGGCGAGCCGTCGCGTGTCGTACGGCTCGGCCGGGGTGCCGGTGACCCGGATCTGGAGCAGGGTGCGGGTGTTCGGGCCGTATCCGGGGCGGGTCGGCGGCAGGCCCCCGGAGGCGGTGCGGTCCGGCGCGCCGGTGTGGTGGTCGTGGCGCGGGTCGAACCGGGGCAGCGGCGCGGGGCAGTCGTTGTAGAGGATGAGTGTGCTGCCCGGTGCCACAGTGGAGAAGTCCACCACCACGTCGGCGCGTTCGCCGGGGGCGAGCAGCAGCGCGTGCCCGTCCACGTTGAGCACCGTCGGGTCCTGCCTGTCGTACCGGTAGTCCACCGGGCGGTTGGTCAGCACAACCGGGGCGGGGAGCAGGCCGCCCTCGTTGCCGATCTGGATCATCTCGGGTCCGGCGGCGGCCGGGTCGGGCACGCCGCCGTCGCGCCCGTCCGCCGGCCAGTAGGCGGGCCGCCCTGGTGCGCGTACCGCCTCGACCATGGGCACCTCACCGGCGTCCGGGTCGGCCGGGCTGCCGTCGGGCGCCCACATCGGCGCGTCGGAGGCGGCCCGGTAGAGCTGGAGGTTGAGCGCCCGGTCCGCGCAGGCGTTGAGGATCCGGAACCGGTACGCCCGTGGCGCCACCTCCAGGTACGGGTAGGCCACGCCGTTGACCAGCGGAGTGTCGCCGTACGCGTCTGGCACGGCCGACGGGTGCGGGACGCCCGGTACCAGCGGCGGCTCGTCGGGGTCGGTGTCGGGGTCGTGGTGCGGGTTCGGCACCGGCGCGACCCACGGGCTGGCGCCGCCGTCCGGGTCGTGGGTCCACGGCCCGTAGTCCCAGCGTCCGGTCGGGTTGGTCCCGGTGAGCCGGTACGGGTTCTGCCGCGGCTGGTAGACGTGCGGATGCCAGAGGCTGCCCTTGGCGCCCCAGCGGTCCCGGTCCCAGGTGGGGTCCTGGGCGGCGAGCTGCGCGTCGTCGGGTACGAACGTCTTGTCCTCGATCACCAGCGGGAACTGGTCGGCAGGCAGCACGCCGTCGTCGACGAGCCGTTCCTCGGCCGGGTCGGTGAGCAGGTAGAGCGCGATCTGCCCGGAGTAGACGGTGAGCCGGGACAGGCCGAGCGTGTTGTCGTGCAGCCACATGAGCCGGCCGCTCTGGTCGTTCGGGAAGTACAGCGTGGTGGCGCCCGCGCCGGGCGGCGGCATGTCCGGCACCGGCGTCAGACCCACGCCCGTCGGGTACGGCGTGATCTCGCCGGCCGGGGTCACCCACTGCCACGGGTTGCCGGCGCTGATCCACCCGGTCTGCGCGCCGGACAGGTGCGGCACGGCCCGGTTCTGCGGGTACGGCGCGGGGCCGTCGAACGGCCCGGCCCCGGCGCCGTCGACGGTCTCGTCCACCGGCAGGAACAGCTCGCCGGCCCGTCCGGTGGGGAGCTGGTTGATGAACTTGATCCGCACCGGGCGGCCCCGCCGGGCCACGATCATCGGGCCGAGGTGCCAGGGGCGGCCGGGCGGGCTGACCGTGTTGTGCCCGGAGGCGTCGGTGCCCAGGTTGAGCTGGCGGTAGCCGCGCAGCCGGGTGGCCGGCAGGTCGCGGTGCAGGCGCTGCGCGTACTCCTGGAGGCCGATCTCGTAGTAGTCGCAGCCCGGCCAGGTGATGGTGTCCGGGACGGCGACGGGCAGGCGGGCGCCGAGCCCGGCGGTGGCCGGCTGCCCGGGCAGCGGCAGCGGGTCGACGAACTTGCGGATGCCGGTGCCGGGTACCGGGCGGCCGTCCGGGTCGAGCGTGGGCAGCGGGCTGGCGGCGGTGTTCGGCACCGGGCCGAACAGACGCGGGACGGCGGCCGGGTCCAGGCTCGCCGGCGCCGGGCCGCCGGGTTCCTCGTCGCCGCCGCGAGCGGCCGGTACGGCGGGCGCGACGGAACCGGCCGGCGCGGTTTCCTCGATGGCGACGACGGCGGCGCGGTCCGGACGTCCGGGCCGGCTGCGGCGGAACAGCACCATGGCTCTCCCCGGGGTCGGGGCGCGCCGGCCGACACCCCGGCGTGGCGGGCGTGCGCGCTGCTGACGATCCGTGAGCGGTCCACCGCAGCATGCGACGTCACAGGGGTGAGGCGGAAGTACCCAATCGTCCCTATCTCAGCCGATCTTGGCCGTTTGGTGGAAGTTCCACGCCCGGCTGGCAGGCCGGGCACCAGTAGGTGACCCGTTCGCCCAGTTCCTCCTTGCGGATGGCGGTCCCGCAGCGGCGGCACGGCTGGGCCCGGCGGCCGTAGACGTAGCTGGTCCCGCCCCGGCGCAGCACCCCCGTCGTGCTCTGCGTCCAGCGCCCCCGGTTCGCCGCGAGCAGCCGCTGGGCCAGCGCGACTGTGCCGGGTAGGTCCGGCACCGCGCCCACCGGCGTCCACGGCGACACGCCGCGCAGGAACAGCACCTCGCACTTGTAGAGGTTGCCCACCCCGGCCAGGTTGCGCTGGTCGAGCAGCGCCTCGCCGATGGTGCGGTCCGGGTCGGCGGCGAGCCGGTGGACCGCCTCGTCCGCGTCCCAGTCCGGGCCGAGCAGGTCCGGGCCGAGGTGGCCGACGAGCGACTCCTCGTCGGCGGTCGGCACCAGCGCCAGCTCGTGCAGGTGGTAGCCGACAGCGACCGCGGCGGGGGAGCGGAGCACCACCCGGATCAGGTGCGCCGGCCGCGCGGTCCAGCGCTCGCCCGGGGCGTACGCCCGCCAGGCGCCGTCCATCCGCAGGTGCGAGTGCAGCGTCCACGGTGCGGCGTCGGTGGCCGCCAGGCGCAGCAGCAGGTGCTTGCCCCGGCTGGCCGACTCGCGCACCGTCCAGCCGGTCAGGTCGGTGGCGGCGAGCTGCGGCACGCGGAAGTCGGACCCGGTGAGCCGGGCCCCGGCCAGCGCGCGTTGCAGGACGCGCGCGGTGTTCCAGACGGTGTCGCCTTCGGGCACCCGGCCATTGTCCCCCGCCCGAGCAGAATTCGCATGTGTCGCTATTTGTACTGAGGTTCCACTTGATCTGCGGAAACGCAACGATCAGGGGGTTCTGAGGAGAATGCTGATGGCTCATCCACGACGTCGTACCGTCGTCGCCCTGACCGCCCTGCTCACCGTGGCCGCCGGACTGCCCGGCACGCCCGCGTCGGCCGCATCCCCGCCCACCGCCGCACCGGCACGCGCCGCCGCGCCCGGCTCCGAACGCTGGTCGGTCGACCTCGCCGTCGCCGGCGGCGACGACGTCAACGTCGCCTGGCGGTCCGGCCGCCTGCGGCTGGCCGACCCACGGCCCACCGCCCGCACCCGCCCGGCCGCCGTCGCCGGACCGGTCGCCGAGGGCATCCTGCTCTCCGCGCCACGCGCCCTGGACCGGCCAGCGACCCGGGTACGCGCACAGCTCGCCGCCCGCACCGGCGACGGTGGTACGGCGGTGGCCCAGGTACGCGGCTGGCGTGCCCGCGGCTGGACCGAGTGGCGCGACGCCACCGAGGCGGTGTTCGACCAGCCGGTCAGCCGGGTCCAGGCGCGCGTGGTGCTGACCACCAGCGACTCCGCGTCGCAGGCCACCGTCACCGGGCTGACGCTCGCCGCCGACCGGGTCGCCACCACCGCGGTCCAGCCGGCCGCCGCGCTCAAATACCGGGTGTACGCGACCCGGATCGGCCTGGTCGGCGGCATCACCGCCAACGGGCACACGGTGCGTACCCGGGACCACTTCGCGGCGCTGCCCACCCGGCGGGGCCTGTCCCCGCGCGGCACCGGCGACTACACGGTCAAGGTCTGCACCACGAGCGGCAGCCGCTGCGAGTACGCCCCGGTCTGGGACGTCGGCCCGTGGAACACCCGGGACGACTGGTGGAACCCGGCGTCGGTCCGGGAGAACTGGAAGGACCTGCCGCGCGGGAAGCCGGAGGCGCAGGCTGCCTACCAGGACAACTACAACGGCGGGCGCGACCAGTTCGGCCGTACCGTGCGCAACCCGGCCGGACTGGACCTGGCCGACGGGACGTTCTGGGACGGGCTGCGGCTCACCGACAACGCGTGGGTGGACGTGACGCTGCTGTGGACCGGCGGCGGGGCGCGGGCCGTGGTCGGCTCCGGGCCGCTGAACCTGCGCTCCGGGGCGAGCACCTCGTACGCGAGCCGGGGCCTGGCCGCCACGTACGCCCACGTGCCGGTGCAGTGCTACGTGACCGGGCAGAAGGTCGCCGGCACGTACCGCACCACGACGAGGTGGTACCGGCTGGTGGGCGGCAACTACGTCAGCCACGCCTACCTGTCCTCGATCTACGGCGGCACAGTCCCCCGCTGCTGAC
>NZ_WBKS01000220.1:0-5053 GCF_008868145.1 Micromonospora sp. AMSO1212t | reverse complement strand
GGTGGGCGGCCTGGACTGCTTCGGCTGTCACCTCGGTGAGACGGTCGGTGGGGAGGGCACCGAGTTCCTCCCGGCGGAACCAGCGGGCCTCGCAGGTGGAGCCGCCGACGTCGGCCACGGTGGGCGGCGCGGGCTGGTCGACGACCACCCGGTAGAAGGCGCGTACGCCGTGCCAGTCGATCGGGTAGCCCTCCGGGCCGAGCGAGGCGGCGTCCCGGTGGCTGGCCACCCCGAGCAGCTCGACGAGACGGCCGGTCTGGCCGGTCTCCTCGACCAGTTCCCGGATCAGCGCCGCGCCCGGCTGCTCGCCGTAGTCGGTGCCGCCGCCGGGCAGGTGCCAGCAGCCGGCGCCGGGGTAGCCGTCGGAGACCCGGGTCAGCAGCACGCGCTCCTCCGGGTCGGTCACCACCGCGTACGCGGCGAAGCGCTGCGCCCGGTGCAGCCCGTCCGGGCCGGGGACGGCATAGAACGAGGGGAACTCGGGTACCTCCTCCGGCACGATGTCGTCGGTGGAGGTGGGCAGGCCCAGGGCACGCGCGGTGAACGACCGCAGCGGCAGCTCCCGGGCCTCGTCGAGGGTGAACCAGCGGGCCAGGTCGGTCGGGCGGTCGACCCGCTCGGTGAGCGTCCCGCCGCGGACCGACACGGTGTAGAGCAGCCGGTCGGTGTGGATCGTGATGCGCCGCTCCGGCAGCGCCCGCATGTCGGCGAGCACGTCCTGGAGGCCGGCGACCGCCACCGAGAGCCCGGTCTCGGCCGCGGTCTCCCGTACGACTGTGTGTTTGGGGTCCTCACCGTGGTCGACAGCTCCTCCGGGGAGCGACCAGGTGCCGGGGGTGCCGGAGCGCTCCGATGCGCGGACCAGCAACACTCGGCCGTTTGAATCAGCACAAACTGCGTATGCCGCGATCCTGCGGAGCGGCTCCAGCGAGGTGGTCACGGGAGCAAATTCTCCCCGGACCGGGTTACCGAGATCGAAAAGAGTCAGATTCCTGACTCTTGGCTGGCGCCTCAGGGATGGGTCAGGGTAAGTGTCCGGGCGGTCACCGAGGTCGACCGTCGCGGCGCGCGGGACCGTTGACACATGACCTCTCCGAACCCCTCCCAGGCTCCGTACAAGCAGCTCCGCCGGCCGGTCAGCGACCGCATGATCGCCGGTGTGGCGAGCGGCCTCGGCCGTTACTTCGCCGCCGACCCCACGCTGATCCGGGTGATCTTCGCGACCGCCACGCTGCTCACCGGCGGCGTCGCCGCGCTCGCGTACCCGATCATGTGGTTCCTGATGCCCGAGGAGCCGGACGGCGCGCCCGCCTGGCCGCATCCGCCGGGCACCGCGCCGGGCTGGCCGCCGGTCCCGCCGACGACGCCCGGCCCGTGGGTCCCGCCGGCTACGCCGGCCCCGCCGCGGACGCCGGCCGGGCCGGACGCCGGAGCGCAGGCGACCCGTCCGGACGCCGGCGCGCCGCCCGCGGCCTGAGCGGCGTCACTCCCACTCGATGGTGCCCGGCGGCTTGCTCGTCACGTCCAGGACCACGCGGTTGACCTCGGCGACCTCGTTGGTGATCCGGGTGGAGATCCGGGCCACCACGTCGTAGGGCAGCCGGGACCAGTCGGCGGTCATCGCGTCCTCGCTGGAGACCGGGCGCAGCACCACCGGGTGACCGTAGGTGCGCCCGTCGCCCTGCACCCCGACGCTGCGCACGTCGGCCAGCAGCACCACCGGGAACTGCCAGACGCCCCGGTCCAGGCCGGCCGCGGTCAGCTCCTGCCGGGCGATCAGGTCGGCCTTGCGGAGCACGGCGAGGCGCTCCTCGTCGACCGCGCCGATGATCCGGATGGCCAGGCCCGGGCCGGGGAACGGGTGCCGCCACACCATCGCCTCGGGCAGCCCCAGCTCCAGGCCGATCGTGCGGACCTCGTCCTTGAACAGCGTGCGCAGCGGCTCGACCAGGGAGAACTTCAGGTCCTCGGGCAGGCCGCCGACGTTGTGGTGGCTCTTGATGTTGGCGGTGCCGGTGCCGCCGCCGGACTCCACCACGTCCGGGTAGAGCGTGCCCTGCACCAGGTATTCCACGTCGCCGTGCGCGGCGATCTCCCGGGCGGCGGCCTCGAAGACGCGGATGAACTCCCGGCCGATGATCTTGCGCTTCTGCTCCGGGTCGGTCACCCCGGCGAGCGCGCCGAGGAACCGTTCCCGGGCGTCGACCACCTTGAGCTTGATGCCGGTGGCCGCCACGTAGTCCTTCTCGACCTGCTCGGCCTCACCGGCCCGCAGCAGGCCGTGGTCCACGAACACGCAGGTGAGCTGGTCGCCCACGGCGCGGTGCACGAGCGCCGCGGCGACCGCCGAGTCGACTCCACCGGAGAGGCCGCAGATGACCTCCTTGTCGCCCACCTGCTCGCGGATCCGGGCGACCTGCTCGTCGATGATGTTCGACGGCGTCCAGGTCGGTTCGATGCCGGCGATGTCGTACAGGAAGCGGGTGAGCATCTCCTGGCCGTGCGCGGTGTGCCCGACCTCCGGGTGGAACTGCACGCCGGCTCGGCGGCCGGCCACGTCCTCGAACGCGGCGACCGGGGCGCCCGCCGACTCGGCGGTGACGGTGAAGCCCTCCGGGGCCTCGGTGACGCAGTCGCCGTGGCTCATCCAGACCGGCATGTCGGCCGGGAGGTCGCGCAGCAGCACGCCGGGCTCCGTCAGGCGCGGGCGCAGCGGGGTGCCGCCGTACTCGCGGTTGCCGGTGCGCGCGACGGTGCCGCCGAGCGCCTGGGCCATGGCCTGGAAGCCGTAGCAGATGCCGAAGACCGGTACGCCGGTCTCGAACATGCCGGCGTCGATCTGCGGGGCGCCCGGCGCGTAGACGCTGGACGGGCCACCGGACAGGATGATCGCGGCGGGGTTCCTGGCCAGCATCTCGGACACCGGCATGGAATGCGGGACGATCTCCGAGTAGACCTTCGCCTCGCGGACACGGCGCGCGATGAGCTGGGCGTACTGGGCTCCGAAGTCCACCACGAGGACGGGGCGAGGCGTGCTCATGTGCGCAAAGCCTACCGACAGTCACCGGCCGCGCGGACGCGCCCCGGCGGTGTGGCGGGATGAACCTGGCGGCGGTGCGCTCAGCGCAGCGCGGCCGGGGCGTGCGCGGGGACGGCCGGCCGCCGCGGCGGGACCGGCTCGACCCGGGTGTACGCCGACCCGAGCGCCGGACGCGGGTCCGCCTCGCCCTTGTTCGGCCAGTACGACATGGCCCGCTCGGCCTGCGCGGTGATCGTCAGCGACGGGTTGACGCCCAGGTTCGCCGAGACCGCCGCGCCGTCCACGACGTGCAGGCCCGGGTGGCCGTACACGCGGTGCCAGGGGTCGATGACGCCGTCGTCCGGCGTGGCGCCGATCACCGCGCCGCCGAGGATGTGCGCCGTCACGGGGATGTTGAACGGTTCGGTGACCGCCCCGCCGGGCGTGCCGCCGATCTCCTCGGCGAGCAGCCGGGCCGCCGTGTTGCCGGCCGGGATCCAGGTCGGGTTGGGCGCGCCGTGGCCGGGGCCGGAGACCAGCCGGCCCTTGCGGTAGCGGGTGGTCAGCGAGTTGTCGACCGACTGCATGACGAGCGCGATCACGGTGCGCTCGGACCAGCGGCGTACCGACAGCATCCGCGCCGCCAGCGCGGGCTGCCGGACGATGCTGCCCAGCCAGCGCCGGACCCGGCGGGGACCGCCGTCGACGAGCAGCGACTGGAGCAGGCCCATCGCGTTGGAGCCCTTGCCGTAGCGGACCGGCTCGATGTGGGTCTGCGGGTCGGGGTGGAACGAGCTGGTGATCGCCACCCCCTCGGTGAAGTCGAGGCCGCGCCGGCGGGCCGCGCCGGGCGCCACCGAGGCGCCGAGGATGGCCTCGGAGTTGGTCCGGGTCAGCTCCCCCAGCCGGGGCGAGAGCGCCGGCAGCGCGCCGGTCGCCTTCATTCCGTGCAGCAGCCGCTGGGTGCCGAGCGCGCCGGCCGCGAAGACCACCTGGTCGGCGTGGATCACCTCGCGCCGCTTGCGGAACCAGGCGCCGGTGCGCTCGGTGTGCACCGCGTAGCCGCCGGCCGGGTCGGGGCGTACGGCGGTCACAGTGGTCAGCGGGTGCACCTGCACACCGAGGCGCTCGGCCAGCCAGAGGTAGTTCTTCACGAGCGTGTTCTTGGCGCCGTGCCGGCAGCCGGTCATGCACGACCCGCAGTGGCTGCACCCGGTGCGGTCCGGCCCGGCCCCGCCGAAGTACGGGTCGGCCACCCGCTCGCCGGGGCGCCCGATGTGCACCCCGACCGGCGTCGGGTGGTAGGTGTGCGCCACCCCCATCCGCTCGGCCACCGCGCGCACGGCCTGGTCCGCGCGGGTGTCGATCGGGTACGTGGTGACGCCGAGCATCCGCTTCGCCTGGTCGTAGTGGCGGGCCAGCTCGTCGCGCCAGTCGGTGATGTCCCGCCACTGCGGGTCGGCGTAGAACGCGTCGAGCGGCTCGTAGAGCGTGTTCGCGTAGACCAGCGACCCGCCGCCGACCCCGGCGCCGGAGAGCACCAGCACGCCGCCGCCGGCCTTGCGGTCGGCCGAGCGCAGCAGCGTGATCCGCTGGAGCCCGAAGCAGCCGAGCCGGGGCGCCCAGAGGAACCGCCGCGCCCGCCAGGACGTACGCGGGAACTCGTCGTCGGCGAAGCGCCGCCCGGCCTCCAGCACGCCGACCGAGTAACCCTTCTCGGCCAGCCGCAGCGCGGTGACGCTGCCGCCGAACCCGGACCCGATGACGACCACGTCGTAGCGCATGGACGCATCATTACCGACGAGTAGCTATAGCGCCAACGAGGCTTTTTCGCACATCATGCAGAGCGCTCGATCGCCGGGATTCCCGCCGCTGCAACCCGTGGGCCGCCCCGGCGCGTCGAACTCCACGGGGAGGAACGAACGTGACGAGACGACGCCTGCTGGGCCTGGCCGCACTGGTGGCCGCGCTGCTGGTGGCCACCGGAGCGGTGGTGACCACCCGGCTGGTGGCGAACCGCCCGGCCGCCCCGGT